>DASRTO010000025.1:0-10490 GCA_035655915.1 Anaeromyxobacteraceae bacterium | reverse complement strand
GCGCATGGCGGGTTCGCCGGAAGGCGCCCGCCGCGGTCCACCGCGAGCGCGGCCGACGCAGTCCAGCGAGCCGCCATGCGCCCCCAACAGAAGGGTGTGACGTGGATACGCTTCCCGGCGTGGGGCGGCCCGAGGGCCTCGACGTCTCCGACTACGTGGCGGAGGCCTCCTTTGACGACCTGAACCTCTCCGAGCCGGTTCGGCGCGGCATCGCCGAGCGCGGCTACACGCGGCCGACGCCGGTGCAGGCGGCGGTGCTGAAGCCGGTGCTGGAGGGGCGCGACGTCATCGTCCGCTCCAAGACCGGCACCGGCAAGACCGCCGCCTTCGGCATCCCCATCCTCGAGAAGATCCCCGACGGGCGGCGCAAGCCCTCGGCGCTGGTGATGTGCCCGACCCGCGAGCTGGCGCTGCAGGTGGCGGAGGAGATCTCGGCGCTCGGCAAGCACAAGGACCTGCGGGTGGTCACCGTCTACGGCGGGGCCTCCATGGGCGACCAGCTCGACGCCCTGAAGCAGGGGGCGGAGATCGTGGTGGGGACCCCGGGCCGCATCTACGACCACATCCGCCGCGGCACCCTGAAGCTCGGCGAGGTGATGGTCTCGGTCCTCGACGAGGCCGACGAGATGCTCAACATGGGCTTCTTCGAGGAGGTGACCCGCATCCTCGACTACCTGCCCGACGGCGTGCAGCAGCTCCTCTTCTCCGCCACCGTCCCCGCCGACATCGACCAGATCGTCCGCGAGTACCTGGACCACCCGCTGCCCATCCTGCTCTCCGGCGACGAGTACCGGGTGGAGAACATCCACAACGTCATCTACCACACGGTGGACGCCTACCCGAAGCCGCGCAACCTTCTCTACATGGTGGAGATGGAGGAGCCGGAGTCGGCCATCGTCTTCTGCAACACCCGCGCCGACACCTCGCTGGTGACGGCGGTGCTGAACCGGCACGGCTACGACGCCGAGCTCATCAACGCCGACCTGATGCAGAAGGACCGGGAGCGGGTCATGGCCAAGGCCAAGCGCGGCGAGGTGCGCTTCCTGGTGGCCACCGACATCGCCGCCCGCGGCATCGACATCTCCGACCTGTCGCACGTCATCAACTACTCGCTGCCCGAGGACCCGGCGGTCTACTTGCACCGGGTGGGGCGCACCGGCCGCATCGGCAAGAAGGGGACAGCCCTGTCGCTGGTCTCGGGGGCGGAGATCACCACCCTCACCGCCCTGCAGCGCCGCTTCGGCATCGAGTTCGAGACCCGCACCCTCCCCACGCCGGAGGACGCCCGCAAGCTCTGGAGCGAGCGGCACGTGGTCGAGCTCAAGGACGCCATGAGCGCCTCCATCTTCGAGGCCTACATCCCGCTGGCGCAGGAGCTGAAGGGGCGCCAGGACGGCGAGTACCTGCTGGCCTTCGCGCTCAAGTACTTCTTCCAGCACCACCGCATGGACCGGGCCCAGGAGCTGCAGAAGGCGGTCCACAAGAAGGAGGAGCACGAGAAGCGCGAGCACCGCCAGGGGGAGAAGGGTCGGCGCGGCGAGCGCGGCCGGGACCGGGAGGGGCGCCGCGAGCGGCGCGGCGAGGAGCGCGAGGGGCGCCGCGGCGGGCGGGAGCGGCGCGCCGATGTCGGTCGCGTGGAGCTGAGCGCCGAGGCACCGGAGGGGGGGCGGGCCACCGAGGCGGCCTCCGGCGCCGCCGGGCCGGCCGCGGGAGCGGAGGGCGGCGAGGCCCGTCCCCCGCGCTCCCGGATCTTCCTGACATTGGGGGAGGCGGACGGCGCCGACGAGGCCAAGGTGCGGGAGGCGGTGGCCGGGCTCGCCCCCGGGCTGGAGCTGCTGGGCGTGGAGGTGCGCCGCAGCCACAGCTATCTCGACGTTCGCCCCGAGGCCCTGGAGGGCGCGGTGGCGGCGCTCCACGGCAAGACCTGGGGGGACAAGGCGCTCACCGCCGAGCGGGCGCGGCGGCGGCGGCGCTGACCCGGCGCCTGGCCGGGACTACGCCACCGGCTTCTGGTCGAGCCGGGCCCGCACTGGGCCGATCTTCTCCTGGAAGTCCTCGCGCCACTCCGGCGGCACCGGGGCGCCCCGGGGTACCTTGAGCTGCAGCGGGTTCACGTAGGCGCCGCCGCGCTTCACCGCGTAATGGAGGTGGGGCCCGGTGGCGAGGCCGCTCCGGCCCACGGCGCCCAGGACCTGCTTCTGCGAGACGCGCGCCCCGGCCGCCACCGCCACCCGCGACAGGTGACAGTAGACCGTCTCGTAGCCGTTGCGGTGGCGCAGCGTCACCGACTTGCCGCAGCCGCCGTTCCAGCCGGCCTGCTCCACCATGCCGTCGCCGACGGCCCATACCGGCGTGCCCGCCGGGGCGCCGTAGTCCACGCCCTGGTGGGCCCGGGTGTACTGCAGCACCGGATGGCGGCGGTTGCCGTAGCGGGAGGTGACGTGGAGGTAGCGCAGCGGGGCCTTGAGGAACCCGCGGCGGGCACTCTGCCCGTCGTCGTCGAACCAGGCGGTCTGCCCGGACGGGTCGGTGTAGCGGAAGAGGCGCTTCACGCCGGCGGCGGCGCCGGCGTACTCCACGGCCAGCACCGCCCCCGAGCGCAGCGGCCGGCCGTCGGCGAAGACCTTCTCCACCACCACCTTCATCGAGTCGCCGTCGCGGACGTCCTGGAAGAAGTCCACGTCCCAGGCCAGGACGTCGGCGGCCTCCACCGCCAGGGCCGGGTCCTCTCCGGCGGCCTGCAGCGACTCGTAGACCGAGCCGCGGACCACCACCGCCACCCGCGAGACCCCGGTGCGGATCTCCACGGGGCGCTTCGCGGTGGTGAGCGAGCCGTCGGGCGCCCGGCGCACCGTCCACTCGTCGGCAGGGCCCTGGCGGAAGGCCAGCCGGTGCAGCGCGCCGTCCTGTCGGCGCTCCAGGCGGATCTGGTCGCCGGGGCGGGCCCGGCGGAAGGGGACGTGCTCGCGCAGCGCGGCCAGCACCGCCTGGAGCTCCTCGGCGCCCAGGCCCATGGCCAACAGCGCCTGGCCCACCGTCTGGTTGGCCGCGAGCCGCCGGGTGGCGGCGGTGAAGCGCAGCGGCGGCCTGGCCACCGCGCGCGCCTCGGCCGCGGCCCGGGCCTCGACTGCGGCGCGGGCCTGCCGGACCAGCGCCGGATCCACCGGCGGGAGCCATCGGCCCAGGACGCCCGAGGCGCCCAGGGCGGCCAACGCCACGAGCACCGCCAGCCCGGCCGCGGCCACGAGGAGGGCGTGGGGGCGTGGGCGTGGCCGCGCGTCCTGGGGGAGGGGCGGGGAGGGCATCGGGGAGAACCCGAATGTAGCAGCCCCGCGCCCGGGGGTGAAGCTCGCGGCGGCCTCCTCTGGCGAGGCGATCCGCCCGGCCTGCGGCGGCCGGGACGCCCCCCGGTCCCCGTTGATCGCCGCTCGCCCGGAGGTGATGCTTCGGATCGTGCCCCAGGTCCGGCGAGCGCGACTCCAGATCGTCGGTGCGGCGCTGCTCTTCTCCACCGGAGGGGCGGCCATCAAGGCCACCGCGCTCGGGGGATGGGAGGTGGCCGGCCTCCGCTCCGGCGTGGCCGCGCTGGCGCTGCTCCTGTTCCTGCCAGGTGCCCGCCGCGGCTTCGGGCCGCGATCCCTGGCGGTGGCGGTGAGCTACGCCGCCACGCTGGTGTTCTTCGTCGCCGGCAACAAGCTCACCACCTCGGCGGCCACCATCTTCCTGCAGTCCACCGCGCCGCTCTACGTACTCCTGGCCGGCCCGTGGCTGCTCGGGGAGCGCGTGAGCCGCCTCGATCTCACCGCCATGGTCCCGGTGGCGGCCGGGCTGCTCATGGTGTTCCTGGGCGCCGGGCCGCCCGGGCGGACCGCCCCCGACCCGCTGCGGGGCAACGTGCTGGCGGCCCTCTCCGGGGTCGCCTGGGCCGCCACCATCATGGGGCTGCGCTGGATCGGTCCGGGCGGGCCGAGGGGGGAGACGCCCATGGGGGCGGTGGTGCTGGGGAACCTCCTCGCCTTCCTCGCCTGCGCCCCGTTCTTCGGCTCGCTGGCGGCCGCCGCGCCGCGCGATTGGCTGGCGGTGGGCTACCTGGGGGTCTTCCAGATCGCGGTCGCCTATTCGCTGCTGGCCTCGGCGGTGCGGCACCTCCGCGCCCTGGAGGTGGCGCTGCTGGCGCTGGTCGAGCCGGCGGTGAACCCGCTCTGGGCCTGGCTGGCCCACGGCGAGGACCCGGGCCCCTGGACCATCGCCGGCGGGGCGCTCATCCTGGGGGCCACCGCCGCGCGCTCGTGGCTCGAGGCGCGGCGCTCCCGCTGACGTCCCTCACCCGGGGTGATCCGCCTGCTCCTTCCAGACGCGCTCGGCAGCCCCGAGCGGCGTCGCCGGAGGGTCCCCGCACAGGTACTCGCGGGCGACGCGCCGCCAGAGGGCGGTCGCTCCCAGGCGGGAGAGGACCATGTAGAGGCCGGCCAGGGTGCGGTTGGCGAAGACGAGGTCCCCCGGGATGCGCAGGTGGGCGCGGACCTCGGCGAACTCCCGGCCGAGCACGTCCCCCAGCGAGACGCCGGCCCATAGGCTGGGGAAGCGGTGCGGCTCCTCGTCCTGGAACGGGAGATAGAGCCGGGTCAGCGCCGCCACGACCCGGTCGTGGCCGGCCGCCGGGCCCGGGTCCACGAAGCCGAGGCCGAGGGCGTGCTGGCGCGACGCGGCTCGGTCGCCGTCCAGCAGGCTCCGCAGGAAACGCCGCCATGCCTCGAGCACCGGAGGGGGGAGGCGCTTCACGCAGCCGAAGTCGAGGAAGGTCACGCGCCATCCGTCTCGCCCGAAGAGGTAGTTGCCGGGGTGCGGATCGGCGTCGAAGGTCCCCTGGCCGAAGATGCACCCGTAGGCGAAGCGGAAGAGGATCTCGCCCTGCCGCGAGCGAACGCTTTCGGTCCCTGCGAGCGCCTCCTGGAACGTGCTTCCCTCGACGAACTCCGAGGTGAGCACCTGGCGGGCGGAATGCGAGGCGTAGACCCGCGGGACCGCGATGAAGGGATGGCGCTCGAAGCGCGCGGCGAAGGCCGCCTGGTGGCGCGCCTCGGCGACGTAGTCCAGCTCCTCCAGGATTCGCTCGCGCAGCTCCATCGCCACGCGCTCGGCGTCGACGCGGGGGACGAGCAGGCGGACGGTCCGCACTAGCAGCGACAGGTTGGCGAGGTCCGCCCGGACGGCTGCCGCCACGTCCGGGTACTGCACCTTCACGGCCACCGCCGTCCCGTCCACCAGGCGGGCGCGATGGACCTGCCCGATCGAGGCGGCGGCGATCGGCACGGGGTCGAGCTGCGCGAAGGCGTCCCGCAGCGGCCGCCCCAGCGCGCGCTCGATGACCGGCGCGATCTCCGGGAATGGCCGCGGCGGCGACGACGTCTGCAGCGTCTCGAGGGCCTGGCGCAGCTCGGCGGGAACGTCGTCGATCGCGAAGGAGAGGATCTGGCCGAGCTTCATGGCCAGCCCCTTGAGCCGGCCCAGCCCCCGGGCGGCCCGCGCTGCCGCGGCGCGACGCAGCGACTCGGCGGCTGCCGATCCCCCGAAGCCCTGCACCACCGCTCCCGCCAGCCACCCGGCGGAGGTCCGCGCCGACACCGCTCCCAGCCGGGCTGCGCGGATCAGCCGGGCGCCGAGGCCACTCCCCCCGGGCGGGGAGTGACGCCGGCTCACATCTCGATCCGCTTCTCGCTGTGGTCCTTCCCGTCGAAGCGGAAGAGCACGCCGCGCCCCTCCACCTTGGTGGCCAGGTTCACCGGGCGCCGCCACAGCGACTGGAGGTTCTTCAGGGTGTCGCGGGCGTAGTCCAGCTTCAGGTCCACCCCGTCGTGCCGGTGCACCAGCAGCAGCTCGCCGCGGTTCTCGAAGTTGCCGTCCTGCACGGCGACGACCGGCTGGCCGAAGTTGGTGAGCTGGTGCAGGAGTTTCTCCTTCACCTTCTTGAACTCGCGGGTGACGATCTCCCAGCGCTGGTGCTTGTCGTTGAAGCCGAAGGCGAAGAGCCGCTGCTCCAGGCAGAACTCGGGGGTGAGGAACTCGTCGATGAAGGTGACGTCGTTGTAGTGCTGCCGCACCTCGAAGATCTTCTGGCGCCCCGCCCCGAGCCTCTGGTCCCAGCGGCGCCGCTCGGCGAAGGAGTCGCAGTCGTCGTACTCCTTGCCGAAGCGCCCCTTGTTCCAGCGGTCCTCGATGTCGCGCCACAGCTCGATCCCAAGCTTGTAAGGGTTGAGCTGCCCGGGCTGGGTGGCCAGCGTGCCCGAGTGGTGGTCGGCGTAGTCGATGACCTCCTCGGGGCGCAGCGCCTTCTCGGTCATGATCTTGGAGTGGAAGAAGCTGGCCCACCCCTCGTTCATGATCTTGGTCTGGCCCTGGGGCGCGAAGTAGTAGGCCTCCTCCCGGACGATGGAGAGCACGTCGTGCTCCCAGTTCTTGAGCGGGGCGTGCCGGAGGAGGAAGCGCAGCACGTCGCGCTCCGGGTGCTCCGGTACCTTGCGGTCCCGGGCCGCCTCCTCGTCGAGCCGGCGCTGCTCGGCGGCCATCACGTCGGGGGGGTTGATGTACTCCTCCATGTACTCGCGCTCGGCCTTGAAGCCCACCGCCACCTTCCGCTCCGGCTCCCCGGCGGCCGGCGCCGGCTCGGCCTGGCGCCGCACGTAGGGGGACTGGTAGTCGATGAGGTTCTCCAGCGAGAGGCAGCGGTCGATGAAGTCCTCGACGGGCTCCACCCCCAGGCGGTCCTGGTAGCGGCGCACCCGGGTGGCGTGGTTCGCCATCTGGTCCATCATCTTCCGGTTGGTGTGCCGGAACATGAAGTTGTTCTTGAAGAAGTCGGCGTGCCCGAAGACGTGTGCCATCACCAGCTTCTGGTCCACGTCGGCGTTGGACTCGAGCAGGTAGGCGTAGGTCGGCTCGTTGTTGACCACCATCTCGTAGATCTTGGAGAGGCCGTACTCGTAGCCCTTGGACAGGCGCTCGTAGTCCATGCCGAAGCGCCAGTGGGGGTAGCGGTTGGGGAAGCCGCCGTAGGCCGCCACCATGTTGATCTCGTCGAACCCCAGCACCTCGAAGACCACGTCCCAGAAGTCCAGCCCATAGCCGCGGGCGTACCCCTCCACCTGCACGCGGATGTCGTGGAGCCGGGCCGGGAGAGCGTGGGTCGGCACCGTCAGCGCCCCTTCCCCAGGAACGACTTGATGGAGCCGTAGATCGCCTCCTTGTCGGCGATCTCGGAGAGGGCCACGTTGTCGTGCCCCTGGAGGTGCTCGCGCAGGTCCTTCACGAACTGCCCCGAGCCGTAGGGGCTCTCCACCTGCCCGTAGCAGAAGAGGTTCACCGACGGGAGCAGCCGGGCCTTGAGCAGGTCGACGCAGAGCCGGGTGTCGTCGGCGCTCCAGTTGTCGCCGTCCGAGAAGTGGAAGGGGTAGACGTTCCACTGCGAGCCGCCGTAGTCGGTCTCCACGATCTCCTGGCACAGCTTGTAGGCCGAGGAGATCATGGTCCCCCCTGACTCGCGGGTGTGGAAGAAGGTCTCCCGGTCCACCTCGCGCGCCACCGCGTCGTGGATCAGGTAGCGCACCTCCAGCCCCGGGTAGTGGCGCCGCAGCCAGGTGTCGATCCAGAAGGACTCGATGCGGACGATCTCCTTCTGCTCGTCCCCCATCGATCCGGAGACGTCCATCATGTAGATCACCACCGCGTTGGTCTCCGGCACCGGGACCTGCCGCCAGGTGCGGTAGCGCCGGTCCTCCCGAACCGGGACCACCACCGGGCGGGCCACGTCGTAGGTTCCGGTGGCGATCTGGCGCCGCAGCGCCTGCTTGTAGGTGCGCTTGAAGTGGCGCAGCGACTCGGGGCCGCTCGGGGAGATCCCGGTGTACTTGACGCGGGTGGTGATGATCCGCTCGCGCCCCCGCGGCTGGATGCGGGGCAGCTCCAGCTCCTCGCCCAGGATGTCGGCCAGCTCCTCCAGGGAGACGTCCACCTCCAGGACGTGCTGCCCCTCGGCCTTGCCGGCCTTGCCGGCGGAGTCCCCCTCCCGCGGGGAAAGGGCGTCGCCCGGATCCCCCTCGCCCTGGCCCACCCCGCCCTGCTGCTTCTCGCCGAAGCGGAAGTGGGGGATGTCGATGGTGGGGATGGGGATGGTGACGAAGTCCTTCCCCTTCTTGCCTACCAGCTCGCCGCGCTGCACGTACTTCTTCAGCCCCTGCTTGATGCGTCCGCGGACGATGGCGCGGAACCGGGCGTGGTCCTGCTTGATCTTCAAGGCGACCTCGGCGGCGGGGCACGAACCCCCGCCCTACGGCATGTGGTGCCACGGCGGGGGGCAAGCCCCCGCCCTACGGCGATTCTGCTGTCTCCCGGCGGGGGACGAGCCCCCGCTCTACTCCTTGGCATCCCCCCTGGCGAAGATGGAGGCGACGAAGTTGAGGACGTCGGTGGAGCAGACCTCGCAATAGCCGTGGTTCTTGATGAGCCGCTGCTTCACCACGTCGATCTTCTCCTGGGTGTCGCGATCGACCACCGAGGCCACCAGGTTCTTGAGCTTGATGGAGTCCTTCTGGTCCTCGAAGAGCTTGAGCTCCAGCGCCTTGTGGAGCCGCTCGTTGGTCCGGTAGTTGAAGGTCTTGCCCTCCACCGCCAGCGCCCCGATGTAGTTCATGATCTCGCGCCGGAAGTCGTCCTTGCGGCTCTCGGGGATCTCGATCTTCTCCTCGATGGAGCGCATGAGGCGCTCGTCCGGCTCCTCGTACTGGCCGGTGTACTTGTTGCGGACCTTCTCCTTCTGCGTGTACGCCTTGATGTTGTCGATGTAGTTGGCGCACAGCTTGGTGATGGCGTCCTCGTCGGCGCTGATGGCACGCTGGACCTCGTTCTTGACGATGTCCTCGTACTCCCGCTTCACGTCGGTGATGAGGTCGCGGTACTTCTTGCGCTGGTCCTCCGAGGAGATGAGCGAGTGCTGGCGCAGGCCAGTCTCCAGCTCGTTGAGGACCATGAAGGGGTTCATGCACCCCTCGCCCTTGTCGGAGACCAGCGCGTTGGAGATCTTGTCCTGGACGTAGCGTGGGCTGATGCCCTCCATCCCCTCGCGGTTGGCCTCCTTGCGCAGCTCCTTGATGTTGTCCTCGGTGAAGTTGGGGAGCGTCTTGCCGTTGTAGAGCTTGAGCTTCTGCATCAGCGAGAGGTTGTGTTTCTTGGGCTCCTCCAGCCGGGTCAGCACCGCCCACATGGCGGCCATCTCCAGGGTGTGCGGGGCGATGTGCTTGCCCCGGATCTTGTGGGCGTTGTAGTCGCGCTCGTAGATCTTCACCTCCTCGGCGAGCCGGGAGATGTAGGGGATGTCGATCTTGACGGTGCGGTCCCGCAGCGCCTCCATGAACTCGTTGTTCTGGAGCTTCTTGTACTCGGGCTCGTTGGTGTGGCCGACGATGACCTCGTCGATGTCGGTCTGGGGGAACTTCTTGGGCTTGATCTTGTGCTCCTGGGTGGCGCCCAGCAGGTCGTAGAGGAAGGCCACGTCCAGCTTGAGGATCTCCACGAACTCGATGATGCCGCGGTTGGCGATGTTGAACTCGCCGTCGAAGTTGAAGGCCCGCGGGTCGGAGTCGGAGCCGTACTCGGCGATCTTGCGGTAGTTGATGTCCCCGGTGAGCTCGGTGGAGTCCTGGTTCTTCTCGTCCTTGGGCTGGAAGGTGCCGACCCCCACCCGGTCCTTCTCGGAGAGGACGAGGCGGTGCACCTTGACGTGCCCCATCACCCGCGACCAGTCCCCCTTGTACTCGGTCATGAGCTCCCGGTAGACGAAGCGGCAGGCCGGGCACAGGTCGCCGGTGTCCGGGACGGCGAAGCCCGAGCCGGCCGGGGCCAGCTCGCCGTAGACCCTGGCGCGCCACTCCTGCGGCACGAGGTGCAGCGGCTCCTCGTGCATGGGGCAGGGCATCACCTCGCGGCGCCGCTGGCCGTCCAGGCTGGTCCGCTCCACGTCCCAGGCGAAGGTGTAGAGCGCGCCCTCCGGCGTCTTGGAGTAGGCCTCCAGCCCCTTCTTGAGCAGACGGGCGATGGTGGACTTGGAGGAGCCCACCGGGCCGTGGAGCAGGATGACGCGCTTCTCGGTGCCGTAGCCCTGGGCCGCGCTCTTGAAGACGTTCACCAGCTTCATGAGCGCGATGTCCAGGCCGTAGATGGCGTCCTTGCCGCCGAAGTCCGGGTCGGTGAAGAAGTTGTAGCGGATGAGCTTCTTCTTGTTGTCGATGTACTCCGTCTTCCCGTGCGAGAGGACCATGTCGTAGACGCGCTGGAAGGCGGTGCGTGTGACCTTGGGGTTCCGCCGCACCAGATCGAGGTAGTCCTCGAAGCTCCCTTCCCAGTGCTGCTCCGCGTAGGACTTCATGTCCAGCATGGAAGCGAAGCGGGACACCCATCCGGCGTTCGTCGTGCTCATCGAGGCTCCCTGGCATCCCGTG
>DASRTO010000024.1:0-7989 GCA_035655915.1 Anaeromyxobacteraceae bacterium | reverse complement strand
CACCACCCTCGCCGACATCCGCGCCCAGGACGCGTCGGCGGACGGGGCGCGGGCGCGGGAGCAGCGCGCCCGCCTGGCCGCCCGCGACGCCATCCACGGCGCCTGGATGACGGTCCAGACCAACGTGGCGCGCAGCCGGTCGGCGCGAGTGCAGGCGCAGGTGAGCGCCCGGGCGGCCGACCTGGCCCTGGAGCGGTACCGGGCCGGGGACGCGGCGCAGCTCGACCTGCTCCAGGCGCAGCGCGACGCCTTCTCCGCCGACGCGGCCCGCATCCAGGCGGACGCCGACCTCGTCAACTCGCGCGCCCAGCTTCGCCTCGCCGCCGGCGAGAGCCTCCTCGAGCCCCAGGGGAGGGAAGCGCCGTGAGCCGTCCCGGCCGGGCTGCTCAGCGCTTGAGCGATCCGCTCTCCGGTCCCTCACGGCGGCGATCACCTGCGTCGAGCCCCGGCGGGGGGCCCGTAGAGCCCCGGCGGGGGACGAGCCCCCGCCCTACGGCCCCGCAGGGCGGGCCCTTGCGGCCCGCCGGCGGCGGCGCCGCCGGATCCACGAGTGTGGGTGCGGCCACGAGCGGGCGGCCCACGCCGGCGCGGCCCTGGCCGCGGGCGGCACCCTGGCCCATCCCATGCAGTCGTCGACTGGCTTCTCGTCTTCGGGAGCGTCCATGAAGAGCAAGAACCTGCAGCGCATCGTCGTCATCGCCGGCCTCTTGGCGGTCACCGGGATCCTCGTCGGCATCAAGGGCGGCCAGATCCTGACCATGGTCCGGGCCGGCGAGTCCTTCGTCCCCCCCCCGGAGTCGGTGAGCTCCGCCAAGGTCGAGGCCGCCGAGTGGGAGACCACCCGCTCGGCCATCGGCTCGCTGGTGGCGCTCCACGGCGTGACGCTCGGCGCCGAGCTGCCGGGGACGGTGCGCCAGATCACCTTCGAGTCGGGCACCCTGGTGAAGCGGGGAGCGGTGCTGGTGAGGCTCGACACCTCGGCCGAGGAGGCCCAGCTCTCGGTGGCCGTGGCCGACGCCGCCTTCGCGCACCTGACCCTGGAGCGCGCCCGCCGCCTGCGCCAGAGCGAGGTCAACGCCCAGGCGGACCTCGACGCCGCCGTGACGCGCGCCGCCCAGGCCGACGGCACCGTGGCCAACCTCAAGGCCATCATCGCCAAGAAGACCATCCGCGCCCCGTTCGACGGTCGCATCGCCATCCGCCAGGTCGAGCTGGGGCAGGTGGTCTCGCCCGGGACGCAAATCGCCTCCATCCAGTCGGTGACCCCCATTCACGCCGACTTCTGGCTGCCGCAGCAGGCGCTGGCCGAGCTCCGGCAAGGCCAGCGGACGCGCCTGCGCATCGACGCCTTCCCCGGCGCGGACTGGGAGGGCGAGATCACCACCGTCAACTCCGAGGTCGACCCGGCCACGCGCAACGTCCGCGTCCGCGCCACCTTCCAGAACGGGGACGGCCGCCTGCGCCCGGGCATGTTCGCCAACGTCGAGGTGCTCTCCTCGGAGCGCCGGTCGGTGCTGGCCATCCCCGCCACCGCGGTCATCTTCGCCCCCTACGGTGACTCGGTCTTCGCCATCGAGGAGAAGAAGGACCAGGCCGGCAAGACCGTGACCGTGGCCCGGCAGGCCTTCGTCCAGACCGGCGAGCGCCGCGGCGACCTGGTGGCGGTGCTCTCCGGGCTCAAGGCGGGAGACACCGTGGTGAGCAGCGGCGCCTTCAAGCTTCGCAACGGCGGGCGGGTGGCCGTGAACAACGCGCTGGCCCCCGAGGCCAGCCTCTCCCCCAAGCCGGCCAACGAGTAGCGGAGGGACTCCCGTGAAGCTCACCGACCTCTTCATCCGCCGGCCGGTCATCGCCATCGTCGTCAGCCTGGTGATCGTCATCGCCGGGCTACAGGCAATGCGATCGCTCAACGTGCGCCAGTACCCGCGCAGCGAGAACGCGGCCATCGTGGTCACCACCACCTACGTGGGAGCCAACGCCGAGCTGGTGCGCGGCTTCATCACCACCCCCATCGAGCGGGTCATCGCCTCCGCCGACGGCGTGGACTACCTGGAGTCCGAGAGCAAGCAGAACGTCTCCACCATCCGGGCCCGGCTCCGCCTGAACCACGACGCCACCAAGGCGCTGGCCGAGATCGGCTCCAAGATCGACCAGGTGCGCGGCGACCTCCCGCCCGACGCCCAGGTCCCGGTCATCACCGTCGAGTCGGCCGACAGCCAGCTGGCCTCGGCCTACCTCTCCTTCTCCTCGGAGGCCCTGAAGCAGAACCAGATCACAGACTACCTGGTGCGGGTGGTGCAGCCCCGGCTCTCGGCCATCGAGGGGGTGCAGCGGGCCGACATCCTCGGAGGACGGACCTTCGCCATGCGCATCTGGCTCAAGCCCGATCGCATGGCGGCCCTGAACGTCAGCCCGGCCCAGGTCCGGGCCGCGCTGGCCAGGAACAACTACCAGGCCGCGGTGGGGCAGACCAAGGGCTCGCTGGTCCAGGTCAACCTCACCGCCAACACCGACCTGCGCTCGGTGGCCGAGTTCCAGCAGCTCCCGGTGCGGGAGCAGGCCGGCGCGGTGGTGCGGCTGGGCGACGTGGCCGACGTGGTGCTGGGCGCCGAGGACTACGACGCGGCGGTCAACTTCACCGGCCAGACCGCCGTCTTCATCGGCATCTGGGCCCTCCCCAACGCCAACTCCCTCGACGTCGTCGACCGGGTGCGCGCCGAGCTGGCCTCGCTGCAGAAGGAGATCCCGGAGCAGATCAAGGCCCGGCTGGCCTTCGACGCCACCGCCTACGTCCGCGACGCCATCAAGGAGGTGGAGACCACCCTGGCCGAGACGCTCCTCATCGTGGTGGTGGTCATCTTCCTGTTCCTGGGCTCGATGCGCTCGGCCCTGGTGCCGGTGGTGGCCATCCCGGTCTCCCTGGTGGGCGGGGTCTTCCTGATGCAGGCCTTCGGCTTCACCCTGAACCTGCTCACGCTGCTGGCCATCGTGCTCTCGGTGGGATTGGTGGTGGACGACGCCATCGTGGTGGTGGAGAACGTCGAGCGGCACATCCGCGAGGGCATGAAGCCGGTGGAGGCGGCGCTCCACGGGGCGCGCGAGCTGGTCGGGCCCATCATCGCCATGACCATCACCCTGGCGGCGGTGTACACGCCCATCGCCTTCCAGGGCGGGCTGACCGGCTCGCTCTTCCGGGAGTTCGCGCTCACGCTCGCCGGAGCGGTGGCCATCTCGGGGGTGGTGGCCCTGACGCTCTCGCCGGTGATGTCCGGGGCGCTGCTCCGCGCCGGGCAGGAGGAGCGGGGGCTCACCGGGCGCATCAACCGCGGCTTCGATCGGCTCAAGGCCGCCTACGGCCGGCGCCTCGACCGCTCCCTGCAGTCGCGCCGCTGGACCTACGTGGCCTGGATCGGCGTCACCGTCCTCACCGTGGCCATGTTCACGCTGGTCCCCAAGGAGCTGGCCCCCACCGAGGACCAGGGCTACATCTTCGGCGTCGTCAACTCCCCGGCGAACTCGACCCTGGATCAGCTGCTGCCGTTCACCAAGGAGGTGAACCGGACGGTGATGTCGATCCCCGAGTCGCAGTTCACCTTCCAGGTCACCTTCCCCAGCGGCGGCTTCTGGGGCGTGGTCTTCGATCCGTGGAGCGAGCGGAAGCGGTCGGCCTTCCAGATCCTCCCCGAGGTGCAGCAGCGCGTCGCCGCCATCCCCGGGATCCAGACCTTCGCGGTCATGCCTCCCGCCCTTCCCGGCGGCGGCCAGTTCCCGGTGGAGTTCGTCATCGCCTCCACCGCCGAGAGCTCGGAGATCCTGGGGTTCGCCCAGAAGCTCCAGAAGCGGGCCATGGAGAGCGGGATGTTCGCCTTCCCGCCGCTCATCGACGTCAAGATCGACCAGCCCTCCTCGGAGATCTCCATCGATCGGCAGAAGGTGGCGGAGCTGGGGCTGGACCTGCAGACGGTGGGGCTGGACCTGGGATCGGCCATGGGCGGGAACTACGTCAACCGCTTCAGCATCGGCGGCCGGAGCTACAAGGTGATTCCCCAGGTGCTGCGCTCGGAGCGCCTGAACCCGGAGCAGCTCAAGGACATCCACGTCACCGGCCCGAACGGCCAGCTCATCGCCCTCTCCTCCATCGCCACCCTTCGCGACACGGTCACCCCCCGCACCCTCAACCGCTTCCAGCAGCTCAACGCCGTGAAGCTCAGCGGCGTCGCCATCCGCCCGCTCGACCAGGCGCTCGGCCTGCTGGAGGACGAGGCCGCCAGGATACTCCCCAAGGGCTACGCCATCGACTACACCGGCGAGTCGCGCCAGCTGCGCACCGAGGGCAACCGGTTCCTGCCGGCCTTCCTGCTGGCGGTGGTGCTGATCTTCCTGGTGCTGGCGGCCCAGTTCAACAGCTTCCGCGACCCGTTCGTGATCCTGGCCGGCTCGGTGCCACTCGGCATGTTCGGCGCCATGGTGGTGATGTTCCTCAAGATGCCGAACCCGACCATCCATTACTTCACCGACGGCTGGACCACCACCCTGAACGTCTACTCGCAGGTGGGCCTGGTGACCCTGGTCGGCCTGGTGGCCAAGAACGGCATCCTCATCGTCGAGTTCGCCAACAAGCTCCAGGAGTCGGGGCTCTCCAAGCTGGAGGCGGTGAAGAACGCAGCCACCACTCGCCTCCGCCCCATCCTCATGACCAGCGTGGCCACGGTCTTCGGGCACTTCCCGCTGACGCTGGTGACCGGCCCGGGCGCCAAGGCCCGCAACAGCATCGGGCTGGTGCTGGTGACCGGCATGATCGTCGGCACCGCCTTCACCCTCTTCGTGCTGCCCGCCATCTACGTCCTCATCGCCCGCGACCGGCGGGCCGGCGAGCGCGAGGCCGCCCGGGGCGGCCTGCCCTCGCCCGTCGAGGCCCTGGCGCTCGAGGGCCAGCTCCAGCTGGCGGCGCAGCCGGCCGTGGCCCGGACGGGCCGGCCGGAGTAGGCCGTGAGCACCCAGGCGATGGCGCAACGGTCCGAGGGAGGCGGCGTGAGCCAGCGCTCCATCCTCGCGAAGTCGTAGGCACGGTGCCAGGGCGACCCCGAGCGGCCGGGTCATGGGCGTCCCAAGACGGTGCCGTGGCACCTGAGCTTCGCCGCCGACGGCCAGTACCGGCGGGGAGACCCGGCCTGGGCCGGCCGGGCCTCCCCTGCCCCAGGGGCTAATCGTCGTGCTCGTCGTCGCGCCGGCAGGCTGGCGCGCAGGCCAGCGTGCCGCCGGGAGCGGCGGCGCAGGTGCCGTTGATGGTGTGACCGTTCCAGGTGAACGAGCAGGCGTCGCCGGCGGCGCTCATCGAGCAGGCATCCACGGTCGCCTGCAGCGGCGGAGGCGGCGGCACGAAGCACACCAGCGCGGTGGAGCCCGGCAGGGCATGGCAGGTGCCGCTGAAGGAGTGGTCGTCGCGCTCGACCGTGCAGGCGTCGCCTTCCAGCTTGCCGGAGCACGCCGCCATCGGCCCGGATTCCATCCGGGGCGGCGGGAGGCAGGCCAGCGCCGGGTGGTCCTCTATGCCGCGGCAGAACCCGTCGATGGTTCGTCCGTCATGGCTGAAGGAGCAGGCGTCGCCGGCGCTCTTCCCCACGCAGGCCTGCACGATGGGCGGCGGAGGCGGCTTGCAGGCCAGGAAGCCGAGGGGCGTCGCGGCGCAGACCCCGGTGAAGGAGTGGTCGTCGCGCGTCACCGTGCAGGCGTCGCCGGCGGCCTTCCCGGTGCAGGCCTGCACCGAGGGAGGCGGCGGGGGCAGGCAGAGCAGGCTGCCGCCCAGCGCGGTGCAGACGCCGTCGAAGGAGAAGCTCATCGCCGAGACGCCGCAGGCGTCGCCGGCCGCCTTGCCGTCGCAGGGCTGTGACAGCGGCGCCAGGACCGCGGTGGGGACGCACACCAGGAAGCTACGGAACGGCAGGCAGCTCCCGTCGACGGTCATCGTGCCGGCGGTGAAGGAGCAGGCGTCGTCGGCCACCTTCCCGCTGCAGGCCACCACCGGCGCGGGCGGCCGCTCGTCCTCCTCGGGCGGAGCGCACATGAGTCTCCCGTCGTCGAGGCGACAGGTGCCGGCCACGCTCTGGCCGTCGTGGGTGACCGTGCAGGAGCTGCCGACGGACATGCCGGCGCAGGCCGCGACGGCCGCGGGCGGCAGCTCGGGCGAGCACTGCACGCCGCTCTGTGCCAGCTGGGCGAGGACGGCGGCGTCCGGCGCGCCGGGAGACGTGGCGGAGCTGGAGCCGGCCCCTCCGCAGGCGGTGAGCCCGACGGCGAGGGCGATGGAGATCAGCGTCTGTCGTGGCATGGCACTCCTCCTGATGGACTCCGGACTGTCGCGGCTCGGCCCAGTTACCGGGAAAGTGGGCCTTCAGCGAGCGCCGCCGAGCCACAGATTCCTCCTTTGCCCCGCCCGTGGAACGGTCCCAGCGGGGCTCGACCCGGACGGGATCCCGGGCTGTGGGGACGGGTGGGTGGATCACGGCGCGCCAGGCCGCGGGGCGTCACCCGACGACGGAGACAAAGGATCCTGACGTCACCTGGCCGGCGCCTCGGGCGCGGGGGCGGTAGGCTGACCCGCCGGGGGAGCCGCAGCAGCCGGGGCCGTTCCGGTGTAGTGCAGGGACTCGAGCTCGGGCTCGGCCTCGGCGGCGCCAACCAGCTCGAGGTTGACGCGTCCGATGAGGATCCCCACCGAGACGTAGCTGCGGACGTACTTGGTCTCGCCCGGGTCCAGCGTGAACGTCACCATGCGCGAGACCTCGGTGGAGGCCCAGGCCTCGTACTTTCCCGCCGGCCGGTCGACGAAGAAGAAGCCGCCCGGCTGCGACGTCCCGACCACCGTCCCGTTCAGGCTGATGTCGGCCTGGACGGCCGCTCCGAAGAACGACCCGGTGCGGTAGAAGTAGATGCGCCCTTCGTCGGACTTGAGCGCCTGCATCGAGGACTTTAGCTCGGCGTGCTTCATGCCGCTGGAGACGCAGCCGGCGAGCAGCGCGAAGGCGACGGCGATCGACTTCCTCATGGAGCCCCCTGGTCCGCCGGTAAGACCACCCCCTCGGGCAAGGGCGCGTAGGCGGCCTCGCCCGGCAGGTAGAACCCGACCACGCGCCCCTGGGCCAGCACCAGGTAGGCCTCGTGCACGTTGGCCCCTTCCACCGTGAAGACGTCGCCCACCGGCCGGTAGACGTCGCCCTGGGGCAGGGAGCCGGCGAGGCGCCAGGTGGAGCCGGCCTTGACGTACCGGGTGTAGCCGGTGCTCGGGGTGAGCGGCACCGTCTCACGCACCCGCAGCGTCCGCGGCTCCGCGCTGGCAGGGGGCGTGAAGGCGACCGGCGCGCGCTTCAGCTCCGCCGCGCAGCCGAGCGCGAGAACCATGGCGAGGCCATGGAGGCGTCTTCGCGTGCTCGCCAACCGTTTCCCCCTCCAGCCCGTTGCGACACTAAGGGTACCAAGGGCTGCCCGGCCTTGACTCGTGTCACGCCCGGCCAAACCCATTCGGGTCCGGTGCGGGGCGGGCCCATGCGCTGGCGGGCCAGCGCGATGTGCGCCTGCACCGCCTCCCGCGGCTGTCCCGCTGCCCTCCGCGGTGCTGGGAGGGTGCCGGCGCGATCAGGCCGAGTGACGGAGCACGAGGACGTTGCCGGCGATCACCAGGGCCATCCCGGCCACCGCCGCCGGCGACCACCGGTAGCCCTCGAACAGCGTGGAGGTAGCCATGGCCAGGACCGGCATCAGCACCGCCACGTAGCCCGATCGCCCCGCGCCGATGCGCCGGAGCAGGGTGAGGTAGGCGATGAAGGCGACGATCGATCCGAAGATGGCGAGGTAGCCGAGCGAGAACAGGTACCCGGCAGAAGTGTCGAAGGCGAAGGGCAGGCCGGCGATGGCGCCGTAGAGGATCACCGCCAGCGCCCCGTAAAGCATGGACCAGGCGGTGCTCGGAACGATGGGAGCCCCGCCCCGGTA
>DASRTO010000023.1:0-13673 GCA_035655915.1 Anaeromyxobacteraceae bacterium | reverse complement strand
GGGTCCGCGTGACGGAGCGTTGCCCGGAGGTCGAGGTCCAGGAAGTCGCGGCAGATGACGATCGCGATCCGCCCCCACCGCGTGCTGGCGACGACGACCTTGCGCGTGGAAGAGGCACGAATCCCCTCGGTGAAGCGGTGGCCCGCCAGCGTGAGGGTGGCGGGAATGTGCTTCTCCTGCTCCCACAGCGGGCCGTCCGGTCCGATCGCACGCGACAGGTTCACGCCCCGCTCCGGGTCGTGGAACGAGCCCGGGACGATGAGCATGTCGTGCGCCCGCGCGAGCGCCGCCAGCGCCTCGGCGATCTGCGCATGCGCCAGGTCCGCGGCCAGCTCCGGGAAGAGGACGACATCGGCACGCAATCCCGCGGCGCGCTCGACGAGGCGCCCGAGCCGCTCTAGCGTGGGCGCGACCGCGTTGCCACGGAGCCCGAGAAGGCCGTTCCCGCGCTGCTCGTGATCCTCGAGCCTCACGTCCGCCTGTGCCACCGCGACGCGCACCCGCGTGATCGGAAGCACGCCCGCGTCGTTCAACTCCCGATGCTCCAGCTCGTAGCTCCGCGGGGCGGCCTCGGGGCGTGGATGCGCACCGTGCTGGCCCTCGATCGTGCCTCGCGCCGCCCCGCGCGAACGGGTCCGGGGCGGATCGCCGAGGAAGTCGCTGATCGCCTTGACGATCGACTCCCAGTCGCCGACCCAGGGGAGATGGGCGGCGCCGGGCAACGAGACGAATCGGGCCCCGGCGATGCCCGCAGCGAGGTCGCGCCCGCAGCGGGCCGAGATGGCCTGGTCGTGCTCTCGGTGGAGCACCAGGGTGGGCGCGCGAATGCGCGCCAGGGAATCGCGAATGTCTACCCGGTACAGGGCATCGAGGAGCGCGGCCGCCATCTCGCCGGTCGCGGACTCGCGCTGAAAGCGCGCGACCGACTCCGCCACCATCGGATCGTCGGCACCTTCCCCCACGAAGAGCTGAGCCAGCGTGCGCGAGCCGAACCCCCAGTGCTTGCGGACCAGCGCGACGAACATGCTCTGGAACTCCGGGCTGGCGACGAGCAGCCCTGTCGCGAATGACCCGTACAGGATGAGCTTCTCGACCAGCTCCGGGCGACGCGCTGCGAGGAGGCAGGCGAGCGCTCCTCCCTGCGACGTCCCGAGGAGCGACAAGCGAGAGGCGCCCTGCGCGGCGATCACCGCCTCGAGTGCGGCGAAGTCCTCCTCCATCGAGAAGTCCGTTCGATGCAGATCCGAGAGGCCGGTCCCGGGCCGGTCGAAGGTGACGAGGGTGTGCACCTCCGCCAGCGCCTCCTGGTACGCGCGGCTCGCCGGGTCGTCCCAGAGATGCCCGATGTGGCTCACCCACCCCGGAGGGGCGAGGAGGACGGGTCCGCTCCCGACCTGCGACCAGGCCACCTGCACGCCACGCGAAGTCGTCGCAAACCGTACCGTCCGCTCCACGTGCTATTCGATAGGCGCGTCGCCATCATCGCGCAAGAGGGCCTGAAGAGGGGCCCCGACGGGCCGCGGCTCGCCCATTAGTTACTCGAAGAGCATGACGGTCGGGACCGGAGCGCCGAAGGCGTCCTCGCCTCCGAAGACCAGGACCTTCCCGTTCCGGAGCAGCGTCACGGTGGATGCACCAAAGGCAGGCTCGAGCATCGGCCCGGGCAGCCATCGATCCGCCGCCGGGTCGAAGATGTCGGTCGGCTCGGAGGCCTGCATGCCACCCAGCACCAGCACACGCCCGTCGGTCAGGCGGATGGCGGAGTGCCCGATCCGGCTCACCTGCATGGTGCCGATCGGGCTGAACTGGCCGGTCGACGGATCGTAGATCTCGGCCGACGCCGCAAACGCCTGTCCGCCGAGCAAGCCTCCGGCGACGAGGACCCGACCGTCCGCGAGGAGCGTGGCGGTGTGGAACCCTCGCGCAGTGGCCAGGGAGCCGGTCGGCTGGAACCCGCCGCTCGCAGGGTCGTAGATCTCGGCCGTGCCGCTGACGAGCTGGGGCGAGCAGCAGACGATACCGCCGGCGATCAGCACCCGGCCGTCGGCGAGCCGCGTCGCCGTGTGCCCGCGGCGGGCGGTGGGCATGTCTCCGGCCGCGGTCCATTGCTCGGATGCCTGGTCGTACCGCTCGATGGTGGGGGACTCTCCGCCCGCCACGAGCACGCTGCCGTCGCCCAGGGCGGTCGCCGTGCCTCCGAGGTCGTGATCGAAGTTGAGGTCGCCGGCGCGATGGAAGGCTGTCGTGGTCGCGTCGAAGACCTGCGTCGCCCGCAATCCGTCGATGCCGCCGAGCTGGGTCCCGCTGTTGATCCCGCCGCCGACGAGGAGAAACCCCCCGTCTTCCAGCTCGATGGGCTGGGTGAAGCCCGCATTCGCCGAAAATGCGAGCTGTGGACCCGGCGACACGGTCTCGGCGACCGGATCGAAGCGGTGGCTGCTGCTGGCGTCGGGGACGTTCGGGCTCTCCGACGTGTTCCCGCCCATGACCAGGGCGCCGCCGTCGGCCAGGGCCATGGCCACGTGCTGAGTGTAGGCGACCGGCGAAGGGGCGAGCTGACGGAAGCGGTCGCGGTAGGTCGCGGCGATGGAGAGCCGAGCCTCGACCTGCTGCGGCCCGCGGCGCACCGTGAGCGTGAAGGCGGTCTCGCCCGCCAGCGCCGGCGTGGCGACGGGGACGCCGCTCTCAACCGGGCCTATGTCGGCGATGCTGGCCGTGTCGCCGCTGAATACCGCCGTGAGCTGGGTGCTCTCGCCGACGTGGACGGCGCTGTCTGCCGACGTGAAGCTCTCGATCACCGGGGGCGACGGAGGTGTGCCCGAGTCGCCCGGCAGCGAGGACCCGCAGGCTGCGGCGACGAGCAGGGAGACGGCGAGCGCGCCACCGCGCCGCAGAAGACCCGCGGTCCGTCCCATGGTCTTTGGGCCGCCGGCTTCGTCACGGCTGCCGCCATGACGGTCCTCGCCATGAACCGGCTGTGCTGGAGGACCCCTGCCACCGCCAGCCCCGGGCAGCCCGTGCGGATTATTCGGATTGTCCTTCTGCGTCACCATCATTGTAGCGGGCTCCCTTCCGCGAACGCCTGTACCTCCGCGTTTCGCGATCGGGCTGCAGTTACCGTGCCGAGCGAATTGGCTCATCCGGGACGCAACTCGAGGCCGCCGTGCGTGTGCGGGTACAGCGCGTGTGGCGTTCCCCGACCGCTCCGGGTCACTCTTCGAGACCGCTCGGCGACGAGCCGCCACCGAGCGGATCGCTCAATTGTTGACCAAGGACTTGGACTCCACGATGGGCGCGCGTGCTTCTGGGTGCCCTCGAGTTGACCGACCGCCACCCTTCGCAGTCCGCCCTCGGCGCCGAAAATCAGCGGGCCCGCCAGGGGTTGCCTGGCGGGCCGCGGTGTTCGAGCTCGGATGACCTGGTGCCTGGGGGCGGAATCGAACCACCGACACGGGGATTTTCAGTCCCCTGCTCTACCAACTGAGCTACCCAGGCATGCTGACCCCGGCGCGATGCGGCGGCGCCGGGGGACGCTCTTTTACGATCGTCGGCCCCGAAAGGCAACCAAACCGGACGCCGCCGCCGGAGTCAGGTCCGCGGCACCGCCTTGAGAAGCGCCTTCCCGCCCTTGATGACCACCTTGAAGTCCACCGCCTTGGCCTGGAACTTGGTCATGAGCTCCGGGATCTGCTTGTCGACGCTCCGCTTCACGGCGTCGTAGGTCAGGCGGGAGGTATCCTCGTTGCAGCGCTTCTTGGCGGTCACGTAGGCGTCGTAGAGGGCGCGCATCTGCTCCTCGCCCAGGCCCGGGCCGGGCCGGGCGGCTGCCGGCGGCGCGCACGCCTTCGCGGGGGCTGGCGTCGCCGGCGCCTGGCCGGGCGCCTTGCCAGGATCTCCCGGCGCCGGGGCGGCCCCGTTGGCGCTGGACCCGGCCGGCGCCGGAGTGACCGGCCCGCCGGCGTACTTCGGCGCCGGGGTCAGGTCGGCGATGTCCACGTCCTCCGGGGCCGGGGCCGGCCTCTCCTTGGCCTCCCCCCGGCGCAGGCGCGCCTTGAAGAGATCGCGGCGGTAGGTCCCCTCCTCGCGTTCGCGGGCGGCCCGCGTCCACATGCGCTCGTAGGACAGGTAGCGCGCGTGCAGCGACTGGATGCGGAAGCGCAGGCCGGTGTTGCGCGTGAAGGCGCTCTTCAGCCGGGCGATGTCGCGCTTCAGCTCCTCGCGCTTCTTCCCCGGCTCCAGTCGCTCCACTCCGAGGAAGTACATCTCGTACTTGACCTTCAGCTCCTCGAGCGACTCCTCGAGGTGCTGGCAGGTCTCGGCCAGCACGTCGGTGGCGTGCGACTTGCCAGCCGCCTCCAGGGCGTTCTCCAGGCCGGCCATGGGCTTCTCGGCCCCGAGCTTGGCCGGCCCGAGCCCACCCGGTTTCTGCGGGGGCTGCGCCACGGAGGGAGTCTATCCGGCGCTTGCGCGGGCGATCAACGCTCGTCGCCGGCGCGGCGCCTCCTGCCACTGCGGGACGCCCGCCGCGCCGCGCCAGGTAGGATGCGCTCGCACCCCGTCCTTCGCGATCAGGCGGCGGCCGCCGCGGTGGCCCGCCGCCAGCCGGCGGCGAAGATGGCGGCCCCCACCGCGAAGATGGCGATGGAGGTCCAGGCGCCGACGCCCAGGCCCGCCACCACCCCGCGCTCCACGTCGCCCCGGAAGCTCTCCACCAGGTAGCGCAGCACGGAGTAGGCCATGAGCCAGGTGGCGAGCACCTGGCCGTGGAAGCGCTTGCGAGGGCGGACCAGCGTCACCAGCAGGAGGAAGAGCAAGAGCTCCCCGCCGGCCTCGTAGAGCTGGGTGGGGTGGAGCGGCAGGGTGTGCAGCCGGTCCGGGGAGAGGTACCTCGAGGGATCGGCCCGGGCGGCGAAGCTCTGGTAGGCCAGCGACTCGGGCGGGAACTCGGCCATCCAGGGCAGGTGGGCCTGGGACACCCGCCCCCAGCAGCAGCCCGCCGAGAAGCAGCCCAGCCGCCCGAAGAAGTGGCCCAGCGCCACCGAGGGGATCATGGTGTCGGCGTAGGTCAGGAAGTGCATGTTCCGCCGGCGCATGTACCACCAGGCGGTCAGCACCGAGGCGATGAAGCCGCCGTAGAAGACCAGCCCCCCTTCCCAGACCGCCAGGAGCCGCGGGATGCGGCCGATCCGGGTGACCACCATGGCGTTGGCCCCGAAGTACTCGTCCCAGTTCACGAAGATGTAGTAGACGCGGCTCCCCACCAGGGCCGCCACCAGGATCCAGAAGGAGAGGTCGCCGATGGCCTCGGCGTCCTGCCCCTGACGGCGCGCCTCGCGCTGCGCCATGTAGATGGCGATGACGAAGCCCAGCGCCAGCAGCAGGCCGTAGGTGTGGAGCGGGATGCTGAGTTGCTCGTCGAGGTAGCCGGTGCGCCACAGCCCGGCCGCCAGCACGGCCAGGATGGCCACCGTGACCTTGTCCTCCCAGAGCGCCTTCCCGAAGGAGACGGGCTGCCCGTCGGCGGCGGCGCGCCGGCGCAGCAGGAAGGCGCGCACGGCGGCGATGCCCACCGCCAGCACCACCACCAGCGGCTTGGCCAGGGAGGCCGGGATGACGATTCTGAAGAGGACCGGGAGCATGCGCCTTGAACCCTTCGGACCGGCTCAGTTCTTCCCGGCGCCGGCGGCCTCGGCCGGGGCGCCCTTCCGCTCCCCGGGGTGGAGCAGCAGCATGGCCACCCCCACCACGATGAGCGAGTCGGCCAGGTTGAAGGTGGGCCAGCGGAGGTCGGGCCGGTTCCACCAGTACCACTCGACGAAGTCGATGACGTAGCGGCGCGCCAGGCGGTCCACGAAGTTGCCCACCGCCCCGGAGAGCACGAAGGCCAGCGCGACCTGGAGGAAGCGCTGCCGCTCGCCGAGGCGGCGGTAGTAGTGGAGGATGAAGGCCACCGCCGCCACCGAGATGAGCCCGAAGAAGGCGTTGCGGGCGTTCTCGGAGAGGGTGCGGAACAATCCCCAGGCCGCCCCGGGGTTCTCGACGTAGTTCATGCGCCACACCGGGCGCCACACCACGTAGGGCTCGCGAGCCAGCGGCTCCAGGTGGCGCTGGCCGTAGAAGACCGCCAGCTTCTGCCCCGCCGAGGCGGCCTGGGCGCGCTGGAAGGCCCAGGTGAGCCGCTCCACCGCCAGGTACTTGGTCCACTGGTCGAGCAGCACCATCACCGCAAAGATGGCGGCCAGGAGCACCCACTTGCCGGGGCCGGAGCGCGGCGCCGGGCCGCTCGGGGGTTGGGTCGGGCTCATTTCAGGGCGTCGGCGCACTTGCCGCAGATGGCGGGGTGGGCCGGGTCCGCCCCCAGGTCCTCGGCGAAGACCCAGCAGCGCTCGCACTTCCCGCCGGGGGCCCGGGCCACCGTCACCCCCGGCGGCCCCTTCCCCAGCGCCACCTTGGAAACGATGAACAGGGCCGGCAGCTCGGCACGGGCGGACTCGAGCAGCTCGAGCCGCTCGCCGTCGGCCGCCACCGTCACCATGGCCTCCAGGCCCGACCCGATGAGCTTGTCCCGCCGGGCCGCCTCCAGGGCCCGGAGCACCTCGGCCCGCACCTCGAGCAGCCGGCCGTAGCGCGCCTCCAGCGCCTCGGCGTCGGCGGCGCGCGGCCGCTCCGGGAGGCCAGCCAGGAACACGCTCTCGGCCGGGCGCCCCGGCAGGTGCTGCCAAGCCTCGTGGGCGGTGAAAGAGAGGACCGGGGCGAGCAGCCGCGTCAGGTCCTGGGCCACGAGGTGCAGCACGGTCTGGGCGCTGCGGCGGGCCGGGCCGTCGGCGCGCGCCGTGTAGAGGCGATCCTTGATGACGTCGAACCAGGTGGCCGACAGGTCCACCGAGCAGAGCTCGATGGTCGCGTGGTAGGCGAGGTGGAACTCGTAGTCGGCGTAGGCCTGCCTGACCTTCTCCTCCCAGGACTGGAGCCGCCCGTAGGCCCAGCGGTCGAACGGCTCGAGCCGCTCCAGCGGGAGGGCGTCCCTGGCCGGATCGAACCCGGCCAGGTTCCCCAGCGCCCAGCGCAGGGTGTTGCGGATCTTGCGGTACCCCTCGGCGAGGCCGTCCAGGATCTCCAGCGAGACCCGCACGTCGTCGCGATAGTCGGAGGCCGCCACCCAGAGCCGGAGGATCTCGGCGCCGTACTTCTTGATGATCTCCTCGGGGGCGATGGTGTTGCCCAGGCTCTTCGACATGGCCCGCCCCTGGCCGTCGAGGACGAAGCCGTGGGTCAGCACCGCCCGGTACGGGGCGGCCCCGCGCACGGCCATGGAGGTGAGGAGCGAGGAGTGGAACCAGCCGCGGTGCTGGTCGGAGCCCTCCAGGTACAGCCCCACCGGCACCTCCTGGTTCTGGCGCTTCTGGGCCACCGCCGCCCAGGAGACGCCCGAGTCCCACCACACGTCGAGGATGTCCTGCTCCCGGCGGAAGGCCGTCCCGCCGCAGGCGCAGCGCTCTCCGGCGGTGAACTGGGCCGGGTCGCGGGTGTGCCAAGCTTCCACCCCCTCCTGCTCGAAGGCCGCGGCCACCCGCTCCATCACCGCCGGCTTCACCAGGGGCTCGCCGCACTTCTCGCAGTAGAAGACGGCGATGGGGACCCCCCACACCCGCTGCCGCGACAGGCACCAGTCGGGCCGGTGCTCGATCATGTTGTAGATGCGGTCCCGCCCCCAGCGCGGGATCCACTGCACCCGGTCGATCTCCTCCAGGGTGCGCCGCCGCAGCTCCTTCCAGTCCAGCGACAGGAACCACTGGTCGGTGGCGCGGAACACAACCGGCTTGTGGCAGCGCCAGCAGTGGGGGTAGCTGTGCTTCAGCGTGGCCCGGGGGTCGGAGAGCAGGTGCCCCGAGGCGTGGAGGTCCCTCACGATCTCCTTGTTGGCGTCCCAGATGAGCTGGCCCCGGTACTTGCCGGCCTGCTCGGTGAAGCGGCCGGCCCCGTCCACGGGGTTCAGGATCTCCAGGCCGTACTTCACCCCAACCTCGTAGTCCTCCTGGCCGTGCCCCGGCGCGGTGTGGACCAGGCCGGTGCCGGCCTCCAGGGTGACGTGGGTGCCGAGCAGCACCGGGCACTCGCGCCCGTTGAGGGGGTGGCGGTACTTCACCCCCTCGAGCGACCGCCCGTCCATGGTGGCCAGGATCCGGGAAGGATCGGCCAGCGCCGCCAGCGGCGCCACCTCCCCCACCGCGGCCGCGGCGTGGGCCTGCGGCGAATGCCGGTGCGCCCCCTCCTTCAGGGCCAGCTCGCCCGGAGCCACCTCGGCCAAGAAGGTCGCCAGGAGGTCCTTGGCCACCACCACCACCTCGCCGCGCAGGTCGTAGGCCACGTAGGCGAAGTCGGGGTGGGCCGCCACCGCCAGGTTGGCCGGCAGGGTCCAGGGGGTCGTGGTCCAGATCACCAGCCGGGCCTTGCGGCCGCGCAGCCGGGGGTCGGGGAGGTCGCCCACCACCTCGAAGCCCACGTGGATGGAGGGCGAGACGTGGTCCTCGTACTCCACCTCGGCCTCGGCCAGGGCGGTGCGATCCACGATGCACCAGTAGACCGGCTTCTTCCCGCGCGAGAGGTAGCCCTGCTCGGCGACTCGGGCCAGGGTGCGGACGATGTCGGCCTCGTAGCCCCGGTCCATGGTGGCGTAGGGCTCGGCCCAGCGCCCGAAGATGCCCAGGCGCTTGAACCCGTCGCGCTGCCGCTCCATCCACTTGCGGGCGTAGCGGCGGCAGGCGGCGATCACCTCCGCCCGGCCCATGTCCTTCTTCCTGGCGCCCAGCTCGTCGTCGACCTTCCGCTCGATGGGCAGGCCGTGGCAGTCCCAGCCCGGGATGTAGTCCGAGACCTCGCCCTTCATGGTGCGGTACTTGACGATCAGGTCCTTCAGGATCTTGTTCAGGGCGTGGCCGATGTGGATGTTGCCGTTGGCGTAGGGCGGCCCGTCGTGCAGCACGAAGCGCGCCCCGCCCCGCGCCAGGTTGTGCGCCACCAGCTTCTCGAAGATCCCCTCGCGCTCCCACTCCTTCAGGATCTCCGGCTCCCGCTGCGGCAGGTTGGCCTTCATGGGGAAGTCGGTGCGCGGCAGGTTGACGGTGGTCTTGTAGTCCACGGCGGGATTCCCGGGAGGGACTCCGGGTTCTAGCAGCGGTCGCCCCCCCGATCAACGAGCGCCGCCGGGTCCTTGCGGCCCGCGCGGCCCTGGCCGTAAGCTCGGCCGCGCCCATGCCCCGCAAAGGGCTCGCCGCCGAGGCGCCCGCGACACGGCGGGTGAAGCGCCCCCGGCGCCCGCCCGGGGACCGCCTGGTGGTGGGGATCCTCTCCCGCAACCGCAAGCTGTACTCGACGCGCCGGCTGGCGGAGGCGGCCCGGCGGCTCGGCCACCGGCCGCTGGTCCTCGACACGCTGCGCTGCCGGCCGGTGCTGTCGCGGGACCGGCCGCGCCTGTTCTACCGGGGGGAGGAGGCGCCGCGGCTGGACGTGGTCATCCCCCGCATCGGCGCCTCCATCACCGGCTACGGCCTGGCGGTGGTGAGCCAGCTCGACATGATGGGCGTGCCGGTGCTGGCGAGCGCGGTCCCCATCGCCCGCTCCCGCGACAAGCTGCGGGCGCTGCAGCTCCTGGCCCGCTTCGGCCTGGACATCCCCCGCACCGTCATGTGCCGCTATCGCGACGAGGTGCCGCAGGCGGTGGAGCAGGTGGGCGGCCTGCCATGCATCATCAAGCTCATCCAGGGCACCCAGGGGTTGGGGGTGATGATCGCCACCACCATGGACGAGGTGGAGGGGATGCTGGACACCCTGTGGCACCTGGGGCAGGAGATCCTGCTCCAGGAGTTCGTGGCCGAGTCGCGCGGGCGCGACGTGCGGGCGCTGGTGGTGGGCGACCGGGTGGTGGCCGCCATGCGGCGGCAGGCTCGCACCGGCGAGTTCCGCTCCAACCTCCACCGCGGCGGCGAGGGCAAGGCCCTGTCGCTGGGGCGCGACTACGCCGAGGCGGCCGTCAAGGCCACGCGGGTCATCGGCCTGGAGGTGGCGGGCGTGGACATGCTGGAGGCCCGCTCCGGCCCGAAGATCATGGAGGTGAACTCCTCGCCCGGCTTCGAGGGCCTGGAGCGCGTCACCGGGGTGGACATCGCCGCGCTCTACGTGCAGCACGCCGTGGGGTACGCGCGGGCCCACGCCGCGGCATGGTCGAAGCAGCGGCTGGTGTGACCGGGCCGCGCCGGCGGATCCGCGTCGGGGCGCATCCCACCCGCCCGCACCCCCGGGACGGATGTGCCCCGCGTCCGGCCGCACCCAGGGTGCGTTGAATGGACGAGCGGGCGTCGTCGTCGTAGCGTAGGAAGGCGCGGCGACGGGTGAACCGTGCGGGGCCGTCACTCCCGTCGCCGGCCGGCAACATCCGGACCTGGAAAAACAGCTGCGAACCCGCAGCCCCGACGTGGCACACGGGTTGCTCGACGAGATGCCGAATCACAAGACGGGACGCCGGCCCCATCACCGCCCGGCCATGGAGAGACCGATGAACCGCCTCGCCTTCCTGCCGGCGCTGGTCGCCGCGGGGTGCACGGTGACCACGTCGTACGTGCCCCCGGTCCAGGAACCGCCGCCTCCGCCGGCCCCGGTGGTGGTGGCGCCTCAGCCTCCGCCCGAGCCAGTGCCGCCACCCGCCCCGATGGTTCGGGTGTTCTACGGCGGCCAGCACATGATCCCCGCCGCGCTTGGCGGCGGCTGGTGCTACCTCTCGGTGCCCCACGAGCACGACTACTGGCCCGACAACCTCGACTGGTACGCGTTCAACGACGGCTACTACTTCTGGCGCGGGCCCTACACCTTCTCGTACTACGCTGGCCACCCGCTCCCGGGCGGCGGCTGGTGCTACATCCCCGGCTACCACACCCACAACTACTACCCGCCCCACGACGACCACTGGCACTGGCGCGCCAACCACTGGGTGTACGTCGGCCCGTACAGCCGCACGCGCCCGCCGCCGCGGACCTACTGGCGCACCTGGACCCCACCGCCCGCCCCGCCGCCCCGCGCCGTGGCGGCGCCGCCGCCGCGGGCCTATCGCCCACCACCCGCGCCTCCGCCCGCCCCGGCGCCGCGCCCGGGCCAGTTGCTGCAGCAGACGGTCCCGGCCCCCCGCGGCGGCGTGCCCCAGGCTCCAGCGGCGCGTCCGGGCCAGCCGCCTCCCCAGCAGTGGTATCCACCGGTGCAAACGGGCGTCCTGGCTCCACCGCCTCGCACTCCGGAGCCCCAGGCTGGCCCACAGGCTGCCCCCCATGGACACGGCGGCGTTCCTCCCGGCCAGGGCGGCGTGCCCCCGGGTCAGGCCAGCGTCCCGCCGAGCCAGGGCGGCGTGCCCCCGGGCCATGTCGCCCCGCCGGCGCGGCCTGGCCAGCAGTCGGCGCCGCAGGCCACCCCGCCTGGACATGGCGGCGTTCCCCCCGGGCAGGCCGGGCCGAGGCCCTCGGCTCCGCCGGCACAGGCGTCGCAGGCGGCTCCTCAGGGCCGTCCCTCGGCGGCACCGGTGGCGCCCGCCACGCCCAGCCGCGGCGCCCCGCCTCCGGGCCGAAGCAGCCCGCCTCCCGGACAGTCGAAGGACAAGAAAGACAACGACAAGGACAAGGACGACAAGAAGAAGTAGCGCCCGCCGGCAGCGCCCATCCGGGGCCGCGGATCGAGAGAGCCGCGGCCCTCGGTCTTTCCAGGCGCGCGCGTCGCGCTTGCCCTCCCTGGGGTGGGCCGGTACCGTCTCCAGCCCATGAACCCAGCCCTCACCGCCGCCCTGCTCGTCGGCGCCGGCGCCTTCTTCGCCTTCACCATGCTGCGGCGGCTGGCGCCGCTGTGGGCCCTGCGGCGGGAGAAGCGGACCGATCGCGTCGGCACCCGCCTGACCGCCCTGCTGCGCTTCGGCCTGGGGCAGCGACGCCTGGTGGACCCGGAGGAGCTCTGGCCCGGCCTGCTGCACGTGGCGGTCTTCGCCGCCTTCCTGGTGCTGGCGGCGCGGACCATCACCCTCTTCGGCATGGGGTTCGACCCCGCCTTCCACCTGCCGCTGCTGGCGCCGGCCTCGCCGCTGGGCCGCGCCTACGGGGTCGCCAAGGACTGGGTGGTGCTCCTCGCCCTCCTGGCCGCGCTGGGGTTCCTCTGGCGGCGGCTGGTGACCAGGCCGGACCGGGTCACCCGCTCCTGGGAGGGGACGCTCATCCTCGGCTTCATCGCCGGCCTCATGCTCACCGACATGGCCTTCGAGGGCGCGGAGCGGGCGGCCGCCGGGCTGGGCTTCTCCTGGGAGGCGCCGGCGGGCTCGCTGGGCGCCCTGGCGCTCGGCGGCTTCTCGCCGGGAGCGTCGCGCGCGGCCGGCCTGGCCGGCTTCTGGCTGCACCTCATCATCATCCTGCTCTTCGGGAACTTCCTCCCCTACGGCAAGCACTTCCACATCATCACCGCGCTGCCCAACGTCTTCCTGCAGCGCCTCCCGCCGCGGGGGGCGCTCCGCAAGCTCGACCTCGAGAGCGAGACGCCAGACTACGGCGCCCGCTCCGTCAAGGACCTCTCCTGGAAGGAGGTGCTCGACGTCTACTCCTGCACCGAGTGCGGCCGCTGCCAGACCCACTGCCCCACCTACGTCACCGGCAAGCCCCTCTCCCACAAGGAGGTGAACCGGGCCATCCGGCGGCACGTCGGCGAGCTGGCGCCCGAGCTCACCCTTCTCGCCCGCGCCAGGGACGCCGCGGCCCGGGAGAAGGCGGCCGAGGCTCTGCCGCCGCTCTTGGGCGGCCCCATCCCGGCCGAGACCGCCTGGGCCTGCACCACCTGCGGGTGGTGCGAGACCGCCTGCCCGGTGTTCATCGAGAACGTGCCGCGCCTGGTGGACCTCCGGCGCCAGGCGGTGCTGGTGGAGTCAGCCTTCCCCGAGGAGGCGGCCCGGGTCTTCAGGAACCTCGAGACCCAGGGCAACCCCTGGGGCATCGGCTCCAACCGGCGCGCCGACTGGTGCCAGGACCTCGACGTCCCGCGCGCCTCGGCGGGCGGCGACTTCGAGTGGCTTTTCTTCGTGGGCTGCGCCGGCGCCTACGACGACCGGCAGAAGAAGGTTTCGCGCGCCATCGTGCGCATCCTGCGGCAGGCCAGGGTCACCTTCGCCATCCTGGGCGAGGAGGAGACCTGCACCGGCGACGCGGCGCGCCGCCTGGGCAACGAGTACCTCTTCCAGATGCTGGCCCAGGCCAACGTGGAACGCCTCGACGGCTACGGCGTGAAGAAGATCCTGGTGCAGTGCCCGCACTGCCTGAACGCCATCCAGAACGAGTTCCCCCAGTTCGGCGGGAGGTACCAGGTGGTGCACCACAGCCAGCTCATCGCGCGCCTCGTCGCCGAGGGGCGCCTGCGCCCCGGCGCGGCGGCCGCCTTGGGCGGCGCGGCCGTCACCTTCCACGACCCCTGCTACCTGGCCCGCTGGAACGGCGTCACCGAGCCGCCCCGCGACGCCCTGCGGGCAGTGCCCGGCCTCTCGCTCCAGGAGATGCCCCGCAACCGCCGCCAGGGCTTCTGCTGCGGCGCCGGCGGCGGGCGCATGTGGCTGGAGGAGAAGCTCGGCACCCGCGTGAACCAGAACCGGGTCGCCGAGGCCGCCG
>DASRTO010000022.1:0-6322 GCA_035655915.1 Anaeromyxobacteraceae bacterium | reverse complement strand
CGCCTCCGCCCGGGCCGGTGGCGGCGAGGCCGAAGGCCGGGAAGCCGGCCCGGGCCAGGCCGAAGGCGCGGTCCCGCACGACGAGCCGCAGGTCGGGGCGCAAGCCGGCGCGCGGGCGGCGGCGGTAGCTGGGGGCCCCGCGGCCGGCCGCGCGTCGGAGTCCGGCCCGGAGCCTCGTGGTTGCGCTCCGAGAGTTTCATGACCATAATGGTCACATGACGAGGGCCGGGGTGGCCCAGCTCAAGGCCAGGCTCAGCGCCTACCTTCGCCGCGTGCAGCGAGGCGAAGAGGTGGTGGTCACGGACCGCGACACGCCCGTGGCCCGGCTCGTGCCCTACACCGAGCCCGGGACGCGCCCCCTGCCGTACCGGCCGGCCCTCAGGAAGCTCCACTCGCGGTCGGCGCCGCGGGTCGGGCCCAGGCTCGACGTGGACGCGGCGCTGCGCGAGGAGCGGCGGGACCGCGTGTGATCGCCTACCTGGACTCGTCGGTCCTGCTCCGAGTGGTGCTCGGCCAGCCCGACGCTCTGGACCGGTGGCGCGAGGTGGAACGGGGCGTGACAAGCGAACTCGCCCGCCTCGAATGCCTCCGCGCCGTCGACCGGCTCCGGCTGCGGCACCGCCTGGCGGCCGAGGCCGTGAGCGCCTACCTGGAGGAGCTCGAGGCCACCCTGGCCGAGGTCGAGCTCGTCGATCTGACGCGCGACGTCCTGCGCCGGGCTTCCGAGCCGGTCGGGGCTCCCCTGGGAACGCTGGACGCCCTTCACCTGGCGACGGCGCTCCTGTGGCGGGAGCGCAACGGGCCGCTCGACGGGTTCGCCACCCACGACGCCGAGCTGGCGAGGGCAGCGAGGGCCTGCGGCTTCGACGTGCTGGGGACCTGAGAGGCTACAGCTTGTAGCCGAACCTGCGCAGCAGGGCCTTGCGCTCGGCCACGTCCGACTCCTGTTCCACCCCCAGCGGCGGGCCGCCGTCGATGACCCCCAGGATGCCGCGCCCGGCCTCGCCGGCCGCCACCAGGATCTGCACCGGGTTGGCGGTGGCGCAGTAGATGCCGCACACCTCCGGCACCATCTTCACCTGGTTCAGGACGTTCACCGGGAAGCCCTGGCGCAGCATCACCACGAAGCTGTGGCCGGCGCCGACGGCCAGGGCGTTCTTCACCGCCAGCTCCGTGAGCTCCGGGTCGTTGCCGGAGCGGCGCACCAGCCGCGGCCCCGAGGACTCGCAGAAGGCGATGCCGAAGCGCAGCGCCGACGAGGTCCCGGCGAGCGCCTCGTGCAGGTCCTCCACGGTCTTGATGAAGTGGGACTGCCCCACGATGACGTTCACGTCGTCGGGCTTCTGGATGGGGATCGCCTCGATCCCCACCGGCAGCCGCTCGCGGATCTCGATGGCCATGGATGCCTCCGTCGCGCCCACCATGCCGCCGGCGCGGAGGACGCGCGAGCCCCCGGGCGGGGCGTCGGCGGCGTCAGGGCCCCGCGGCTGCCGCTCCCGCCGCGCCGCGACCGGGCAGGCTGCGGGCGAAGCTCACCGGTTCGCGGGCCCGAGCCGCGCGACGAAGCCCGCCATGGCTTCGAGGGCGGCGGCCGGCTGGTCGCGGTGCGGAGCGTGCCCGCAGTCGTCGAGCAGGAGGAGATCGGTCGGTCCGCCGCACCGCGCCTGGATGCGCCGGTACTGCTCCTCGGTCCCGTAGGGGTCCTGGATTCCCTGCACGACCAGGACCGGCGCCCGGATGGAGGGCAGGTACTCCTCGATGTTCCAGTCGGCAAAGCCGGGGTCGAGCCAGGCGCGGTTCCAGCCCCAGAAGGCGCAGTCGACGTTCTCGCCGTGCAGGCGGGCCAGCCTCTGGCGCAGGTCACCGCCCACGAAGGCCTCCCGGGCCTTGCGGATGCTCGAGACCGACAGCTCTTCGCACAGGACGTGCGGGGCCTCGGCGATCACGCCGCGCACCCGTGCCCCGGGATCGGCGCCGCCGGCGTGGATCAGCGCGATGGAGCCCCCGTCGCTGTGGCCGATCAGCACCACCTCCCCGAGCCCGGCGGCGTCGAGCAAGCGCGGCAGCACCGTCAGCGCCTCGTCGTGCATGTAGCGAAGCGAGCGCGGCACCGGCGCGGGCGACGACCGGCCGTAGCCGGCGCGGCTGTAGACCAGGGCTCCGCAGCCGGTGGCCGCCGCCAGGCGGGCGGGGAAGTTCCGCCACCCGTCGACGCAGCCGAGGCCCTCGTGCAGGAACACCAGCGCCGGCCGGCCGGGAGCCGCGGCCGGGATGCGCAGGACCTCCAGCCGGGCGCCTGCGAGCTCGATGAAGTCCGGGCGCCCCTGCCCGGACGGCTCCCCGTCGCCCCGGCGGCCTCTTCTCGAATCGCGCATCATGGTCTACTGCCGCGCCGATGTCAGTGCCGCCCGGAGCAGAATGCTCCGGTGGCGGCACTAGCGGAGCCGGAGGCGGATGTGGATGATCCCCTCCCGGTCGGGCTCGGAGATGGTGAACCCCTGGAAGCGCCTGGCCAGCCCCAGCATCGACTCGTTGCCGGCCAGGACGTCTCCGGCGATGGCCGATGTTCCGCGGCTGCGGCAGTACTCGACGGCCTTGCGCAGGAGCCGCGTTCCCAGCCCGAGGCGCTTCAGGTCGGAACGGACCACGATGGAGAGCTCGGCCGTGTCGTTGTCCGGGTCGGCGACGGTGCGGACCACGCCGATGATCTCGGGCGCATCCGATCCCGATTGCTGGACGGCCAGGAACGCCATCTCCCGCTCGTAGTCGATCTGGGTGAGCCGGGCGAGCTGGCTGCGCGGCATGACGCGCACGTAGTGGAAGAAGCGGAACCGGCTGTCCTCCGGCGACAGGCGCGAGATGAAGTCGGCGTGGGCCGCCTCGTCCTCGGGGCGGATCGGCCGCAGCAGGACCTCTCGGCCGTCGCGGAGGACGGCGCGCTCCTCGAGGTCCTGGGGATAGGGTCGGATGGCGAGGCGGTCCGCGCCGGACTGCGAGGCCGGCAGCACGCGCATGAACGCCCCGGCCGCGACCACCCCTGCCTCGTCCGCCAGCAGCGGGTTGATGTCGACCTCCACGACCTCGGGGTGGTCGACCACGATCTGGGCCACCTGCGTGAGGGCCAGCACCAGGGCGTCCGCGTCGGCCGCCGGCCGCCGTGGGCTGGCCTGGAGCAGCGCGGAGACCCGGGTGCGGGCCACCAGCGCCCGGGCCAGGGTCGGATTGAGGGGCGGCAGGGCCACCGCCATGTCGCGCACCACCTCCGTGTCGCACCCCTCCCCGAAGAGGATCACCGGCCCGAAGAGGGGGTCGAGCGCCGCCCCCACGAAGAGACGGCGCGCCTGGCGGCTCTCGATCATCCGCTGGACGCTGAAACCGGTCACCCGGGCATCCGGTCGCCATTCGGTCAGGCGCGCCACCAGGCCGCGGGCCGAGGCCACCACGGCCTCCTCCGTCTCCAGCGACGGGACCACGCCGCCGACCTCCCACTTCCGCCGCACGTCGGGCGAGCGCAGCGCCAGCTCCACCGGGAACCCGAGCGAGCGCGCCACCCGGCCCGCCTCTTCGGGGGTCCCGGCCAGGTGCACCTGGGCGGTGCGAACCCCGTAGGCCGAGATGACCTGCATGCTCTCGGTGACCCGCAGGTAGTCGCGCCCCTCGTCGAGGGCCTGCCGGATGACCCGGCGCGCGGCAGCGGCGTCGGGGCGGAACTCCAGCGGCGCCGAAAGCGGCGTCTGCAGCAGGGACTCCCGGCTGCGCCGGTGTCCCACCATGAACAGGAAGGCGCGGGCGGCGGCAGCCGGCGTGTCGAAGCTCGGTACGCCGGCCTCCAGGAGGAGGGCTCGGGCAGCCGGCGCGGTGTCGCCTCCCACCCAGCAGGCGAGGACGTTGCCGCCGAGCTCCCGGGAGGCCCGGATGACCGCACGCGCCGCGTCGCCGCTGCTCGCCAGGGTGGTGGGAGTGTGGACCGCCAGCACGGCGCCGAACTCCCGGCTGGAGAGCAGGATCTCCAGCACGTCCCCGTAGAGCGCCCCCGGGGCGTCCACGGCGATGTCGACCGGGTTGCGCCCGTCCCAGCCGGGCGGGAGGAGGCGACGCAGCCGGGCCGCGGTGGCCTCGGAGAGCGCGGGGAGCCGCAGTCCCCCGGCCCAGAGGTGGTCCTCGACCATGACGCCGGCGCCGCCGCCGTTGCTCACCACCGCCAGCCGCTCGTCGGCGAGCGGCGTGGCATGCGCCAGGGTCTCGACGGCGTCGAAGAGCTCCTCGACGTCGCGCACGCGCACGATGCCGGCGCGCCGCAGCGCCGCGTCGAAGACGTCGTCGGGCTCGACCAGGGACAGGGTGTCGGACGAGAGCGGCGCGGCCGCCGCCTCCGGAGTCCGCCCCGCCTTGATGGCGATGACCGGCTTGTTGCGGGCGGCGCCGCGTGCCGCCGCCATGAAGCTTCGCCGCTCCCGGAGCGCCTCGATGTACAGCAGGATGGCCCGGGTGTCCGGATCGCTCCCCAGGTAGTCGAGGACCTCGCCGAACCCGACGTCGGTCGAGTCGCCGAGCGAGATGAAGTGCGAGAAGCCGATGCGCCGCGGGTGGGCCCAGTCGAGGACCAGCGTCCCCAGCGCGTCCGACTGGGACACGAAGCCGAGGTCGCCGGGAAGCGCCCGCACCCGGGAGAAGCTGGCGTTGAGGCCGATCCCCGGCACCAGGATGCCGAGGGTGGCGCCTCCCAGGAGCCGCACGCGGTGCCGCCTGGCCGCCGCCAGGGTGCGCTCCTCGAGCGTGCGGTTCCGGTCGTCGCGGAGCGCGCCCAGGCCGCGCGCCATCACCAGGGCCGCCGGCGTGCCGCGCGCGCCGAGCTCGTCGACGATGTCGGGGATGGTCTGCGGCGGCGTGCAGAGGATGGCCAGGTCGGGCGTGCGCGGGAGGCTCGCCACGTCGGGGTAGGCCAGCACGCCGGCCACCGACTGCTGGCGGGGGTTGACGGGCATGATCGGCCCGTCGAAGCCGCCAGCCAGCAGGTTGCGCATGATGACGTTGCCTACCCGCTGCGGGCGGTTGGTGGCGCCGACGACCGCCACCGAGCGCGGGCGGAAGAGCCGGTGCAGGTGTCCCGTGCTCATGCCCGTGGCCGTACCCCGACTCCGCCCTGCGCGCAAGCAGCCGCCGGAGCGCGCGGAGCGAGCGGAAATCACGTGCGCCCCGCGCGCGGCCGGTGCATAATAGCAATCATGTACCGGAAGGCCAATAACGGGTCCACGGCCGAGGTGGTGGTCCGGGCAGCCGAGGCCGGCGACCTGCCGACCATCGTGACCCTGGACGCCGAGGCCACCGGGCTGGCCAAGCCCCGCTACTGGAAGGATCGCTTCGCCTGGTTCGCCGGCGGCCACCGCGACCGCTACTTCCTCATCGCCGAGGCCAAGGGGGAGCCGGTCGGCTTCATCGTGGGCGAGGTGCGCGCCTGGGAGTTCGGCTCACCGCCCAGCGGCTGGGTCTTCGCCATCAACGTGAAGGCCGACGCCCGGCTCCACGGCCTGGGAACGGTCCTCTTCGACGCCCTGTGCGCGCGTTTCCGCAAGGCCGGCGCCAAGCACGCCCGGACCATGCTGGCCCGCGACGCCCAGGTCCTCATGTCCTTCTTCCGCAGCCAGGGGATGATGGCCGGACCCTTCGTCCAGCTGGAGAAGCAGATCACCCCATGAGGCTCCAGACCGCCACCCGGATCGCCATCTTCGCGGTGCTCGAGCTGGCGTCTGCGCCGGACACGCAGCGGTCGGCCGCCGAGATCGCCGAGCGCTTCGGCATCTCGGTGAACCACCTCGCCAAGGTCCTGCGCACCCTCGGCCGCGCCGGGCTGGTCGAGGCGCTGCGCGGCGTGGGAGGCGGCTACCGGTTCCGCGGCAACGCCAAGCGCGTCACCTTGCTGGACGTGATCCTGCTCTTCGAGATGGTGGGGCCGAGCGTCGACCCCGCCCGCGAGTCGGGGGCCGCCACCGCGCCCGGGCGCGCCCTGAGGCGCGTCCTGGCCGAGCTCGACGACACGGCCCTGGCCACCTTGAGATCGATCACGGTGGCCACCATGCTGAAGCTGGTGGCCCAGGAGGAGCGCGAGGTCGCGGGGCGGCCCGCGCCCGCCGCGGCGCGGGCGGTGGGCGACTCCACCGGGTAGTCCAGGACGAGAAGGCTTGGATCCCGGCCGAGCTTGACGGCCGCCATCGAATTCTGGTACTAGTTTACCGATTTCGCCGACCCCGTCGAGGCTGGCCCGCGGTGCAGGGACCGAGGGCCGGGGCCCGGGAGGTGACCATGACGCCGCACCGGTGGGTGA
>DASRTO010000021.1:0-6630 GCA_035655915.1 Anaeromyxobacteraceae bacterium | reverse complement strand
GGGTCCTGGAGCTGGGTGACAGCGGTGCGGAGCTTGGCGTCGAACCGCTCCACCCGGTCGAGGGTGGCCGAGATGTGCGCCACCTTCTCCTGCACCAGCAGGATCTGCGAGCGGAGCTGGGCGTTCTCCTCCTTCAGCACCCTGTTCTCGGAGGAGGCGCCGAGGAGCGTGAAGTAGTGGACCACCATCACCAGGGCCAGCACCGCCAGGGCGCCGCCGCCGATGGCCCCCTTCTTGAGCCACTCGCGCGGCAGGCGGAACTTGCGCACCGCCTGGGAGTGGTCGCTGACCACGATGATGCTGTAGTGCTTCGGAGGCGCTGCCATTCGCGGTCGAGACCTCCGCGGCAGTCCGCGGGCACGGTTGGAAGATCAGCGTCCTGAAAGCCGGGCGCCTCTGACGGTCAACGGCTATCAGAGCCCACCGGGCCCTGTCAAGAATGAGCAGCGCTTCCGGGCGCTTCCGGGGCGTGCGTACGTGCGTGTGCGCACGGGGCTGCACGGGTGCTCCCTCACCACGCCGCGGCGTCATGGCGATGATCACCCGTGTCTAGCCCCAGAGCCGCACCGGGGCCGCGCGGGTGACGCCGGAGCGCCAGGAGGACGGCGTACCACAGGCTGGGGCCGCCACCCGAGGTGGCCGCTCCCGATATCGCCGCCTGGGCCAGGTCGTAGCACGTTCAGTCGAGGCCGGGGCGGGTTGCCCGAGGTGGGATCGGCGGGGGACGAGCCCCCGCCCTACTCCCGTGTGTGCACCACGATGACGGTGATGTTGTCGTCCCCGCCGCGGTCGTTGGCGAGCGCCACCAGCTTCCCGGGCGTCTCCTCCAGCGGCGTTTCTTCCACGATCTTGAGGATCTCGTGGTCCTGGACCAGGTTCGACAGGCCGTCGCAGCAGATCACCATCTTGTCGCCGGGCTCGATGTCGAGGCCCATCATGTCCACCAGCACTTCCTCCTCGAAGCCCACCGAGCGGGTGATGATGTTCCGGAAGCGGCTGCCGCGAGCCTCGTCGTTGGTGATGGCCCCGGCCTTGAGCTGCTCGTTGACGAGCGAGTGGTCCTCCGAGATCTGGTAGATGCGCCCCTGCCGCAGGAGGTAGCAGCGGCTGTCCCCCACGTGGGCCACGTAGGCGGTGTCGCCGTCGAAGAGGGCGGCGGTGACGGTGGTGCCCATGCCGGCCAGGGTGGGGTCGCCCTGCGCGGCCTTGAAGATGGCGGCGCAGGCCGACTCCACCGCCTGGCGCAGGAACTCGAGGAGCCTGGCGTCCTCCGGGCCGACCGCCCCGCCGAAGGCGTCGGGGGCCTTCTCCCTGGCTTCGCGCAGCCGGTCGCGGATGGTCTCCACCGCCAGCCGGGAGGCCGTCCCGCCCCCAGCGTGCCCGCCCATGCCGTCGGCCACCACGAAGAGGCGCAGCCCCTCGTCGACGAGGAACGAGTCCTCGTTGTGGTCGCGCTTGCGACCGGTGTCGGTGATCCCGCTGGCGGCGAGTTGCATGGCAGGTGGCCGCGTCCGGCGCGGCCCGAAAAAAAGCGTACCGCCCCCGTCCGCGCAGGGTCAATTCCGCGTCCCGGCCCCGCGGCCCTCCACGGCGTCAGCCGGAGCCGCCGCATCGGCACTTCGCGCGCACACCTGCGCATCCCACCCGGCCCCGGCCGGGGCTACGCTCGCGCTCCCTCCCTTCTCGCCGCGGCCCGCCTGCCCTCGCGCCGGCCACCGGCGGGGAGCCTCGCCCCGGACAGCAGCGCCGCGGCGTGTTCCAGCGCCGAGGCGGTCACGGTCTGGCCCGCGAGCATGCGGGCCACCTCCCCGCGCCGCGCCGCGTCATCGTCCAGTGGATGCACGGAGGTGGATGTGCGTCCGCCCGCCACCCGCTTCTCGACGAGGTAGTGACGGTCGGCGAAGGCGGCCACCTGCGGCAGGTGCGTCACGCACAGGACCTGGCTCTCGCGCGACACCTCGGCGAGCAGGCGCCCCACCGCCTCGGCCACGGCTCCGCCGATGCCGGCGTCCACCTCGTCGAAGATCTGGGTCAGCACCGGATCGGCCACCGAGAGCGCCCGCTTCACCGCCAGCAACACCCGCGACAGCTCCCCGCCCGAGGCGATCCTCGCCAGCGGCCGCGCCGGCTCCCCGGGGTTGGGGGCGATGAGGATCTCGGCCCGCTCGGCGCCGCCGGGGCCGAGGGGCGTCTCGCCCACCGGGATGGCCCCCTCGGGCGGCCCGAAGGCCACCTCCAGGCGGCACCGCTCCATGGCCAGCCCTTCCAGCTCCTTCCGCACCGCCCGCGCGAACTCCCGCGCCGCCGCCTGCCGGAGGCGCGTCAGCTCGGCGGCCAGCCTCACCGCCTCGGCGCCCTTCTGGGCGAGGAGCTTCCCCACGTCGGCGCGCCTGCCGTCGCTCCCCTCCAGGGCGGCCAGCTCCGCCGCCATGGCATCGCGTCGCTCGAGCGCTGCCGTGAGGCTCCCGCCGTGCTTGCGGGCCAGGCTCCGGAGCAGCGCCAGCCGCTCCTCCACGAAGGCCAGCCGCTCCGGGTCTCCGCCCACGCTCCCGGCGTACCGGCCGAGCTCACGGCCGGCCTCCTCCACCTCGGCCGCCGCCGAGCGCAGCAGGTCCACCGTGGGCGAGAGGCGTGGGTCGAGCTGGGCCGCCTCGGCCAGCGTCCGCACCGCCTGCCCCACCCGCTCGGCGGCGCTCCCCTCCTCGCCGTAGACCAGCTCCTCGGCGGCCCGGGCGGCGTCGGCGAGCCTGGCTGCCGAGAGCAACACCTTGCGCTCCTGCTCCAGCGCCTGGTCCTCGCCGGGCTTCGCCTCGGCCGCCTCCAGCTCCTTGAGCTGGAAGGCCAGGTAGTCTGCCCGGCGCGCGCGCTCGCCCTCGTCCTGGGCCAGGGCCTGTTCCTCGCGCCACAGCGCCGAGAGGGCAGCGAAGGCCTCGCGGTAGCGGGCGGAGGCGCTCCCGGCGACGAGCGGCGCCTGTCCGGCGAAGGCGTCGAGGAGGTCGAGGTGGGTCGCCGGGTCGAGCAGGGAGACGTGCTCATGCTGGCCGGAGATGTCGAGGAGCCCCTTGAGCGCCGACTCCAGCATCGAGACGGTGCACAGGCTGCCGTTCACGAAGGCGCGGCCGCGGCCGCCGCGCGGCGCCACCCGCCGCACCAGGAGCTCCGCCGTCCCCCCATCGGACGGCTCGGGCCGGGGCACGCCGGCCACCGTGAGGCGCGCCAGGACCGGGTGGCTCGGGGGAAGCTCGAAGAGGGCCTCCACCACCGCCTCGTCGGCCCCCTCCCGCAGCACCTCGGCGCTCATGCGGCCGCCCAGGGCCAGGTGCAGGGCGTTCACCAGGATGGACTTCCCGGCCCCGGTCTCGCCGGTGAGGACGTTCAGGCCCGGGCCGAAGCGGACCTCCACCTGGTCCACCACGGCGAAGCCGGAGATGCGCAGGGTGGTGAGCATGGGGGAAGGATGCCACCAGACCCTGACACTGTGCAAGTATTCAGTGGTCGGTTCGTTCAGGATCCGGTCAGGGCCGCGACCAGCGCCCGCCCTCGAGGCGGGCCCGGCCCTCGGCGCGGAGCTTCTCCAGCGAAGCGAGGCAGCTGCGCTCGGCCACGGGCAGCATGGCGGCCGGGGTGTCCTGGTAGGCCTCGGCCGTCACCTCGCCGAGCGCGCCGCCGCGGGCGAGGGCGGCCAGGACCTGCTCCTCGCGGACCCGCCGGTGGACCAGGTACTCGTCGAGCTTGGCGGGGCCGTTGGGGGCCGGGAGGCCGTGGGCCGGGTAGACCGTGCGCGGGCTGAGCGCCCTGAGGCGCTCGAGCTGCCGCAGGTACTCGGCCATGTCGCCCTCCGGCGGGTCGATGACCACGGTGGACAGCGTGCTCACCATGTCCCCGGCGATGAGCGACCCGCTCCGCTCGTCGTGGAAGGCGAGGTGCCCCCGCGCGTGGCCCGGCGTGTGGAGGACCCGCCAGCGGCCGGCGAGGAGGTCGCCGTCGGCGAGCGGCCGGGCCCCCATGCCGAGCCGCGCCGCGGTGAGGGCGTGCGCCCGCACGGCGAGGCCGCGCCCGGCGAGCCGGGCCACGCCGCCCACGTGGTCGGCGTGGTGGTGCGTGAGCCAGATCTCCCGCGGCGGCTTCCCCTCGGCGGCGAGGTCCTCGAGGAGGGCGTCGAGCCGCGCCTGCTCCTCCGGCCAGGGCGATCCCGGATCCACCACCGCCAGGCCGTCGCCCAGGTCCACCAGCCACGCGTTGGTGTGGGCCGCCGGAGGCAGCGTCGGAGTGCGCAGCGCGGCCAGCCACACGCCTTTCTGGAACTGGATGCGGTCGGGCGGCGTGCCGCGCAGCGCCGCCAGAGCCTCGGGGAGCGCCGGCCGGGCCAGGCAGGCGATACCCCACAGGTTGGGCGGGTGCAACAGCACCTCGCCCCGCTCCCACAGATCGAGGGCGCGCCTGGTGGGCACGAACTCCCCGGCCGAGAGCTCCCCGGGCCACACCACCGGCTCCTCGCCCGGGGGCAGGCGCGCCGCGAAGAAGCGAGCGTCGAAGCGGATGGGCGAGAAGGGCGGCGTCACCCATCGCCCCGCCGGGTCGAGCAGCGAAGGGTCGAGCCCGAGCCCCTTCTCGGCGAGGAAGGCGCCGAAGTTCTGGTGCTCGGCCAGGACCGCCCGGCGCGCCGCCTCCCGCTCGGCGCGGCCGAGCCGCGCGGCGCCGCGGGCGAGGAGGACGCCGGTCTCCTCGAACAGCTCGCGGCAGGCGCAGGCGACGAGGGCCGCCGCCTCGCCCTCGAGGCCGGGCACCGGCACGGCGAGATCGCTGAGGTCGAGCCGCCCCCCCGGGAAGGCGTAGAAGCCGCCGGCGAAGGAGAGCGCCTCGCCGCGGCGCACCCAGAACACCTCGCGGTCCGCCGGTCCCTGGCGCCACAGGATCACCGCCGCCGCCGGGCGGGGCTCCGCCGGGGGCGGCGGCGGTGGCAGCCCTGCCAGCGCCTCGCTCATGCCAGCCTTTGGCCGCAGAGGTCGAGCGCGGCGACGTCGGTGGGGTTCTGGCCGCGGAAGTCGTGGAGCAGCCAGGCGTCGAGATCGGCTGCTCCCAGTGGGCGCTGCAGGGCGGGGACCTCCATGCGGGCCTTGTACCCGACGGCGTCGCCAGGTCGCAAATCGGAACCATCCGCCGTCGCGCCCCGGATGGGCTCGCGTCCGGGCGAAGGGAATCCCGGGCCCGTTTGCAGGGCTCCTCTCGATATAGACTCGTCGCCCCACACGGGAGGCCAGATGCCGGACCAGGCGCGCGCGGAGATCCGGGGGCGGGTGAAGAGGCTGCAGGCGGCGCTGGCGGCGCGCGGGCTCGACGCCGCCGCCCTGACCCACGGCGTGGACGTGTTCTACTTCTCCGGCACCCGCCAGAACGGGATGCTGTGGGTGCCGGCGGGCGGAGCGCCGGTGCTGTTCGTGCGCAAGAGCCTCGCCCGGGCGAAGGCCGAGGCGGCCCTCGACGACGTCCGCCCCTTCCCGGCGAGCAAGGAGCTGGCCGCCTCGCTCGGCGGGGCGAGGCGCATCGGCCTGGCCTTCGACGTCATCCCGGCCTCGTATCTGGAGTGGTACCGGGAACAGCTCCCCGGCTGCGACTTCGCCGACGTGGCCGCCCCCATCCGCGACCTCCGCTCCGTGAAGTCGCCGCGCGAGCTCGGGCTCATGCGGGAGGGGGCGAGGCGGATGGTGGCCGCCATGGCCGAGGTGCCGTCCTTCCTGCGGGCGGGGATGCGCGAGGTGGACGTGGCCGCCGAGCTGGAGCTACGGCTGCGCCGGCTCGGCAACGAGGGCAGCCCGCGGATGCGGGCCGCCAACATGGAGCTCTTCACGGGCCTGGTGGTCTCGGGCGACGCCGCCGCCGAGCCCGGTTTCTTCGACGGGCCCTTGACCGGGCGCGGCCTCTCGGCGGCGTGGCCGGTGGGGCCCTCCACCCGGGTGGTGGGGCGCGACGAGCCGGTGATCGTCGACTACACCGCCACCTTCCACGGCTACACCATCGACATGGCGCGCGTCTTCGTGTGCGGGTCGCTCCGCCCCGAGCTCGGACGCGGCATGGAGGCGGCGCTCGCCATCCAGGCCGCGGTAGCCCGGCGGCTCGCTCCCGGAGAGGTCCCGCAGGCCATCTGGGAGGAGGCCCGCACCATGGCCGAGTCGGCCGGCCTGGGGAAGCACTTCATGGGTCCCCCCGGCGACCAGTCCGGCTTCGTCGGCCACGGAGTGGGCCTCGAGCTGGACGAGCTGCCGGTGCTGGCCTCCGGCTTCACGGCGCCGCTCCAGGCCGGCCAGGTGGTGGCGGTCGAGCCCAAGTTCGTCTTCCCCGGCCTGGGGGCGGTGGGGGTCGAGAACAGCTGGGTGGTGGCCGATGGGGGCGGGGAGAATCTGACCTTCCTGGCGGACGGAGCGGCGAGCGTCTGATGGCCATGCCCGGCGGGCCGCAAGGGCCCGCCCTACCGCTCCCCCCAGCGCAGCTTGGTGCGGAGGATGCCGAAGAAGTCGATCTTGGGGTTGCGCACCAGCAGCACCCGGTTCGGCGACTGCTTCACTTGCACCCGGTCGCCGCGCAAGACCGGCAGGCCGGGGCGGCCGTCCAGGGTGAGGAAGACCTCGGTGT
>DASRTO010000020.1:0-5874 GCA_035655915.1 Anaeromyxobacteraceae bacterium | reverse complement strand
CAGCTCGGCATCTTCACCAACGGCTACTGGGGCCACCCGGCCATGAAGCTGCCGCCGGAGGTGAACCTGCTGGCGGTGGCCCACTACCTCCAGGCCCTGGAGTACCAGCGCAAGGCCAACCAGGCGGTGGCCATCCTGGGCGCCAAGACCCCCAACATCCAGAACCTGGCGGTGGGCGGGGTCGCCAACGCCATCAACCTCGACAGCCCCGCGGCCCTCAACATGGAGAAGCTGTACCAGGTGAAGGACCTGCTCGACGAGGTGGCCGCCTTCGTCCAGCAGGTCTACTTCCCCGACGTGTGCGCCATCGGCGCCATGTACGCCGACTGGACGAAGTACGGGGCCGGGGTGACCAACTACCTGGCGGTGCCGGACCTGCCGCTCGACGCCAAGGGGACGAAGTTCGACCTCCCCGGCGGCACGATCATGGGGGGCGACCTCAAGTCGATGAAGGCCATCGGCTCCTTCCAGGACGAGTACTTCCGGAAGAACGTCACCGAGTCGATCGCCCGCTCCTACTACGACGGCGACTGGCAGAAGCACCCCTTCGAGGAGGAGACCAGGCCCAAGTTCACCGGCTGGGACCCCGAGAAGCGCTACTCCTGGGTCAAGGCCCCCCGCTTCGACGGCAAGCCCATGCAGGTGGGGCCGCTGGCGCAGGTGCTGGTGGGGTTCGTCCAGGGGCACGAGCCCACCGTGCGCTGGGCCACCCGCTGCCTGGAGCTGGCGGGCAAGGTCGCCGGCGCCAAGCTCGGACCGGAGATCCTCCACTCCACCATCGGCCGCCACGCCGCCCGCGCCATCCGCGCCGCGGTGCTCTCCGAGCTGGCCGTGAAGCACTGGAAGCTCCTGGCCGAGAACGTGAGCAAGGGCGACGTGGCCATCTTCAACGAGCCCAGGTTCCCCAAGGGGGCGGTGCAGGGCTTCGGCTTCCACGAGGCGCCCCGCGGCGTGCTCTCCCACTGGGTGGTGGCCGAGGGCGACGGCTCCGGTGTGGGGAAGATCAAGAACTACCAGGCGGTGGTGCCCTCCACCTGGAACGCCGGCCCCCGCGACGCCAAGGACCAGCCCGGCCCCTACGAGGCCTCGCTGGTGGGGAACCCCGTCGCCGACCCGAAGCGCCCCCTGGAGGCGCTGCGCACCATCCACTCCTTCGACCCGTGCCTGGCCTGCGCCATCCACACCCTGGACGGCAACGGCCAGGAGATCGCGCGCGTCAGGGTCCTGTAGCCCGCCCCGCGGGCCGCTCGCGTCTCTCCGAAGGGGGCGGCAGCGGCCCGCGGCGGCGGTCTCTGGCGGAAGGGGGACGCATGAGGGAGCGCCCGGGCGACGCGCCTGCCGCGCGGGTGGTGCGCCTCTGGGTGTGGCTGGTGGCGGCCCACAGCGCGACGGTGGGGCTGGCGCTGCTCCTGGCGCCGGAACTGGTGGCGCGCTTCGCCGGCTTCGGAGCGGTGAGCCCGCCGTTCTTCGCCAGGCAGGCGGGCGTCTTCCACCTGGTGCTGGCGGCGGGCTACCTGCTGGAGCAGCGGCGCGGCGGCGAGGTGGCGCTGCTGGTCACCGCCAAGGCCACCGCCTTCGCCTTCCTCACCGGCTCGTGGCTCGCCGGGGCCTCGGCCTGGTCGGTTCCCTTCTCCGGCCTCTCCGACGGCGCCATGGGGCTCGTCGCCTGGTGGCTCTGGCGCCGCGCCCGCTCCGCCGCGGCCCGGTAGCGGGAACGCCGGCGCCCGGGACCCGCGGCGGGCCATTCACGCCAGGGCCGTCAGGAGGCCGGCCCCGGCGGCGCGGCGACGCCCTCCAGCTCCTCGTACGCGTCCTCGATCTCGTCGATCCCCAGCAGGAAGGTCCCCACGATGAAGTCGTGGATGGCGGGCCCCAGGGGGACGGATCGGGGATCGGAGCGCACGATCCGCAGCACCATGTCCCGCTCGGTCTCGAGCGCCCGGCACACCTCCCGGCAGCTGAATCCCTGGGCCCGGCGCCGCTCGGCAAGGTGGCGGCAGTAGTGGCGGAAGACGGCCCGCTCCCGGGTGCGCACCGCGTTGCGCAAGTGCAGGAAGAGCTGCTGCTTGGCCCAGCGCAGCTCGTCGACCGCGAATCCCCGGTAGCTGGGGAGCAGGGCCCCACCCTCGGGGTCCCGGAAGAGCTCCATCGACGCCCCCATGATGCGCTCTTCGTGGGCCTCCAGCAGCTGGTAGAGGTGCAGCGTGGGCTCCACCTGGACGGGCTTCAGGGCCGCCAGGTTGCGCCGGTGCCATTCGATCGGGTCGGTCTTGAGATTCTCCACCAGGAAGGGCATGCGCCGCAGCAGGTAGCGGCGCGGCCTGGGCGCCCAGCCGAGGCGCTGGCGGGTGTGGCTCGCGTTCACCGGCATGCGCAGGTCGATGTACCGGCCCATCCAGGCCCGCTCGAACGGGCGCTCCGCCATCCAGCGGCCCGTGGCCTCGACGAGCTTCAATCCCAGGCGAGCCATTGGCCGCGGCGTCAGGACGGGGCGGATGCGGCGCCCGTGCCAGGCCAGGCAGGCGGCCTCGAAGGCCTCGAGGTGGGACACCGCCTCGTCGGTGGACGCGATGAGGGTCTCGCCGGGCGCAAGGGGTCCCTGGACCTCGACGAGGCGCTCGAAGAAGGCCACCGCGTCGCGGACGTGGAGGTAGGGGATGGCGGAGCGGCCCCTCCCGCCCAGCACGCGGCGGTTCCAGGCCTCGGAGAGCCAGGTGCGCAGGAAGAAGTAGAGCGGCACGTACTCGCACCAGTCGGAGAAGAGGGCCCCCAGGCGCACCACCACCGCCGGGAAGGCCTGGAACTCCTTCACCATCTGCTCGCCGCGGCGCTTGCTGACGGCGTAGAGGTGGTCGCCGTCCGGAGGGCTCGCCTCGGTGAGCACGCCGCCGTTCGGCGGAAAGGCGCTGGCGGCCACCGAGCTGGCGAACACCAGGCGCGCCGGCCGCAGGGTCCGGCACGCCTCCAGCAGGTTGCGCAGCCCCACCACGTTGGTGCGCAGGTACTCGGGGTTGGGCTCGCCGGTGAAGTCGTAGTAGGCCGCCAGGTGGATCACCCGGCATCCGGTCGCCGCCGGCTGAAGCTGGCGGAACACCTTGGCCAGCGGCTCCTCGTGGCCGATGTCCACCTGGAACCAGTGGACGTTCCGGTGGCGCTGCACGCCGGCCGCGTGCTGCGAGCGGCGCGCCAGGCAGTAGAGCCGATGGCGCTCGCGCAGCGCGGCGACGAGGTGCCGCCCCAGGAACCCCGAGGCCCCCGTGATCACCAGCGCCGGCAGCTCGCTTCTCGCCTCGACCCGCACGCCCGCCTTCCTGGCCCGGTGCCCTCCCCATTAGCACCTTTGCGCCGGCGGCGGGGACGCTGCTACACTCGCTCCGCTCCGGCAGCGGCGGCACCGGCCCGCTCGGTCCTGCTCGGCTGGGCGACGGCCATGGAACCCCCACGCCAGGCGGGCGCGCCCGTCGAGGGACGGCGCATCGAGATCCGGGGGACGGTCCAGGGCGTGGGCATGCGCCCGTTCGTCTTCCGCCTGGCCCGGGCCCTGGGCGTGCGCGGCCGGGTCAAGAACGACGCCCGCGGCGTCACCATCGAGGCCTTCGCCGACGCGCGGACCCTGGACGACTTCCAGCGCCGGCTCGGCGCCGAGCGGCCCCCGGCCGCGTCCCTCGACGAGGTGCGGGCCGGCCCCATCGCCCCGGAGGCGGTGGCGGACTTCGCCATCGTGGCCAGCGAGGCGGCCGAGGAGCGACGGGTCTCCCTCCCCCCCGACCTCGCCACCTGCCCGGCCTGCCTGGGGGAGGTGCGCGACCCGTCCGACCGGCGCCACCGCTACCCCTTCACCAACTGCACCGACTGCGGGCCGCGCTTCACCATCGCCCGCGACGTCCCCTACGACCGGGCCGCCACCACCATGGCGCCCTTCCGGATGTGCCCCGACTGCCGGCGCGAGTACCAGGACCCGGGGAACCGGCGCTTCCACGCCGAGCCCAACGCCTGCCCGGCCTGCGGGCCGCGGCTGTCGCTGCGGGACGCCGCGGGGGCGCCGCTGCCGGGGGCGGACCCGCTGGCCGGCGCGGCGCAGGCGCTGCAGGAGGGGCGGGTGGTGGCGGTGAAGGGGCTGGGCGGGTTCCACCTCGCCTGCGACGCCACCTCCCCCGGAGCGGTGCGGCGCCTGCGGCAGCGCAAGCGGCGCGAGGAGAAGCCGCTGGCGGTGATGGCGCGGGACCCCGCCGAGGCGGAGCGGCTGGCGATCCTCTCCGACGCCGAGCGGCGCCTGCTCCTGTCGGCGGAGCGCCCCATCGTGCTGGTCCGCCGCCGGGAGGCCGCCGGGCTCTGCCCGGAGCTGGCGCCCGGCAGCCCGCTCCTGGGGCTGTTCCTCCCCTACACCCCGCTGCACCACCTGCTCCTCGAGGCGGCGGGCCGCCCGCTGGTGATGACCTCCGGCAACCTCTCCGAGGAGCCCATCGCCTTCCGCGACCAGGACGCGCTGGCGCGACTCGGTTCCATCGCCGACCTGTTCCTGCTCCACGACCGGGAGATCGAGAGCCGCGCCGACGACTCGGTGGCCCGGGTGGTGGCCGGGCACCCGGTGCTGCTGCGCCGTTCGCGCGGGTACGTGCCCCGCCCGGTGCCGCTGCGGCACCGCCTGGCGCGGCCGGTCCTGGCCTGCGGGGCGCACAAGAAGAACACCTTCTGCCTCGCCGCCGGCGATCAGGCCACCCTCGGGCCGCACATCGGCGACCTGGAGAACCTCGAGACCTACGACTCGCTGGCCCAGGCGGTGGAGCGGATGGAGCGCTTCCTGCGCCTGCGCCCCGAGGTCCTGGCCTGCGACCTCCACCCGCTCTACCTCTCCACCCGCTACGCCCGCGAGCGGGCGGCCGCGCTCGGGGCGCCGCTGGTGCCGGTGCAGCACCACCACGCCCACCTCTGCGCCGCCATGGCCGAGCACGGCCTCGAGGGACCGGTGCTGGGCCTCATCTGGGACGGCACCGGCTACGGCCCCGACGGCGCGGCCTGGGGCGGGGAGCTGCTCCTCGCCGACGCGCGCGGCTTCGAGCGGCTGGCCACCTTCCGCCCTCTTCCCCTGGCCGGGGGCGACGCGGCCATCCGGGAGCCCTGGCGGGTGGCGCTGGCGGCGCTGGACGAGGCCTTCGACGGCGACCCGCCCCTCTCGCGTCTGCCCCTGTTCCGCGGCCTGGCCGCCGAGCGGGTGGCCCTGGTGCGCCAGATGATCCTGACCGGCCTGAACGCCCCGGCCGCCCACGGCGCCGGGCGGCTCTTCGACGTCGCCGGGGCCCTGGCCCTCTCGCGCGGCCTGTCCCGGCACGAGGGGCAGGTGGCGATGGCGCTCGACGCGGCCGCCGACCCGGCCGAGCCGGGGCGCTACCCGTTCGCGGTGGACCAGTCCCGGGACCCCTGGCAGCTCGACTGGCGCCCGCTGGTGCGGGCCCTGGTGGAGGACCTCCTCGCCGGCCAGAGCCCGGCCCGGGTGGCGGCCCGCTTCCACGAGTCGCTGGCCGCGGCGGCGGGCGAGCTGGTGCGGGCGGCGGCCGCCCGCCGCGGCGCGCTCCCGGTGGTGCTCTCCGGCGGCTGCTTCCAGAACGCCCGCCTGGCCGAAGGAGTACTCGGGGCGCTCCCCGGTTTCGAGGTATACCTGCACCAGCGGGTGCCCCCCGGCGACGGGGGCCTGGCGCTCGGCCAGGCCCTGGTCGCCGACGCGGCGACCCGGGCTTCCTGACGGCGAGGAAGAGCGAGACAGCACATGTGCCTCGGCGTTCCCGGCAAGGTCCTCTCGGTGGACGGCCTGTCCGCCCGGGTGGACTTCTTCGGCGTGGTGAAGGAGCTCCGCCTCGACATCGTGGACGAGCCGGT
>DASRTO010000019.1:0-2576 GCA_035655915.1 Anaeromyxobacteraceae bacterium | reverse complement strand
GAGCCCGCAGAGCTCGTCGTGCCGCCCCTGCTCTCGATAGAGCGCGGCGAGCGCCTCGAAGGCCTCTCGGTCTCCAGGCACGGCCTCGAGCGTCTCGAGGTGGGACCGCTCCAGGTCGTCCAGGTGGGGGTCGCTCAAGTTCTCGAAGTGCCTGAAAAGATTGTGAGTTCAGTATAGGTCGCCATCCGGGGTGGGTCAAACTTGCCGCACAGTGGAATCCGCATGGATTCCGCGCGCTTACCCCGGAATCGAGTCGTGGGACAAGCCTGGCCGGGGCGGAGCGGGGCGGCGCCGGGAGGCGCTAGAAGGTGTAGCGCAGGGTCGGGACCACCGAGAAGCCGCTGGCCTTCACCTTGGTGAAGTACAGGCCGTCGACGGCGAGTCCCACCGAGAAGTGGCGCAGGCGAGTGTAGTACTCGAGGCCCAGCCCGCCCTGGGCCAGCACGTCGGTGTCGCCGAAGAGCCCCTTGGGATAGGTCCAGACGTAGCCGCCGCGCGCGTGCAGGTAGACGTAGAGGCGCTCCACCTCGTTGGCGTCGCGCAGCCCCAGGAAGGCGAAGCGCACGTCGGCCCCGGCCGCGGTCAGGTTGAAGGAGCCGTAGGAGGGGCTGGCGGTGGCGTTGCCCTGGGTGCCGAAGAGCGAGACCGCCAGCCGCGAGGTGACGTCGTAGCCCACCACCAGCCCGATCACCACGCCGTCGGCCGCGCCGCCGTCGCTCCCGGCGTAGGGGTAGGCGGCCGGGTCGGCCACCGGAGTCTTGAGCAGGTGGAGGTAGCCCACCTCCAGCCCCGTGAAGAAGCCGCGCTCCACCTCGCGGAACCTGGCGGCGCGCGGGTCCTGCTCCAGCGCCGGAGCGGCCTCCTGGGCGGAGGCCGCGAGCGGCAGGGCGAGGCCCAGGGCCAGGATCGAGCGGCGCATGCCCTACCCTCCGCCACCGCCCGAGGACCGGAGGATCCACGGGTAGGTGATGACGGCGATGCCCCCGCCCTTGGGCTTGGGGAACTCCCAGCTGGCGATGCGGTCCATCATGCAGCGGTGGACCTGGCCGTTCTGCATGGTGGTGGCGCCCCCGTCCACCTGGGTGCCCTGCACCCGCCCCTCGGAGTTGATGACCCAGCGGATGGAGACCTTGCCCTCCAGCTTGGGGTCGCGCTGCAGCTCCTGCTCGTAGCAGTAGCGGATCTGCGCCGCGTGCTCCTGGATCACCTTGCGGATGAGCTCCTTGTCGATGGAGCCCACCACCGCGGCGGTGCCGGCCTGGATGGAGACGTCGCGGTCGGACTTCTTGCCCAGCCCGCCCACGCCCGTGCCGTAGCTCCCCAGCCCGCCGCCGCGCCCCTTGGTGCCCACCGCGCCGATACCGATGGTCTGGCCCTGGCCGCCGCCGCCGGTGCCCGAGCCCTTGAGCCCCAGGCCGCCCAGGCCATAGCTGTCGCCCACCACCGGCCCGAACATGTTGCCGATGGCGCCCTTCAGGTCGCCGCCCAGCCCGCCCTGGCCGAAGATGGTGGAGAGCCCGCCCGACTTGCCGCGCCCGAGCAGGGCCACCAGCCCGGTGTTCTTGACGATGTCCTTGGCGTTGGGGTCGATGGCGCGCGGGGCGGAGCGGGCGTTGGTCCGGGGGGCGTCCTTCTTGCCCATCTGCCCCTCGGTCCCCTTGTGCTTCTCGGCCATCTCGCCGGCCTCCTCCCGGCGCAGCTCCTTCTGCAGCCGTTCCAGGTAGGGGTTGGCCTTGGGCCGGGCCTCGGGCGGCTTGATGATGAACTTGGCCATCCGGGATGGGTTCTTGAAGAGGTCGTCGGCGACGGTGTCGGTGTCGTAGGGCCAGGTGTTGGCGGCCACGATGAAGCCGGCCTGGACGAAGAACAGGATCAGGAACAGGTTCAGGAACTGGTAGTTGATGCGCTGCCACCAGGGCACCACCGCCGGCTTGGGCGGGCGCTTGAGCCTGGCCTCGAAGCGGATCCCCGAGCCGAACTCCACCCGCACCGCGCCCGAGGCCGGCACCGCCACCGCGTAGGCGCCGTCGATGGCGCCGTCGGGGCTGGCCTTGCGCTCCTTCACCAGCTGCGACAGGGGCGTCCTCGCCCCGCGCTCCACCAGCTCGCCGGTCATGCCGCGGGCGAAGGTCACCCGGTACTCCCGGTCCTCCCAGCGCAGCACCGGGAACTCCGACACCGGCAGGCCGGCGGCCGGGATGAGGAAGTGGCACTTCTCGGTCTCGCCCACCAGCACCGGGCTCCGGGGCTGCACGAAGGTCCCGGCGTCGAGGAGCGTCTCGCCCCACAGGAAGCGCAGTTCGGCCCCCACCTCCTGGCCCGACGCCTCCTCCGGCTCGGCGGCGCGGGCCGTCCGCTGGACGCGGTGCACCACCGGCGGCTCACCGCGGGCGGCCGCCGGCCTGGCCTTGGGGGCGCGCGCCGCCGGGGCCGGGGCGGCCCGGGGCGGCGCCGGCTCCTCCGGAGGCGCCTCGTCCACCGGGACGTCGTCCAGGGCGCGGCCGGCCGCCGCTGCCGGGGCGGCCGCCGGGGTCTTGGCGGCCGCCGGGGTCTGGGCCGCCGGGGTCTGGGCCGCC
>DASRTO010000018.1:0-5959 GCA_035655915.1 Anaeromyxobacteraceae bacterium | reverse complement strand
CCCCGCCCCGCCGGCAAAGCCGTCGGGGCCCCACCCCTGCTGCGCGGGGCCCCGGCGCGCTGCGCGCGCCGCCCCGCTGACGGCGCTCTGCCCGTCCGTCGGCCTTGGGGGGCCGGCCGGCCCCCCAAGCCCCTGGACCTTCGGTGGGGCCCCTCCCCGCGCTGGTTCAGGATCGCGATCGCTCGTTTACGCGAGACGAAGCGGTAGCGACCGGAGCCGCTTCCCGGTCAGCGCGAAGACCGCGTTGGCCACGGCCGGGGCCACGGGCGCGGTGGCCGGCTCGCCGATGCCGCCCATGCGGGCCGTGCTGGGAACGAGGTGCACGGTCACCGTCGGCATCTCGTCCAGCCGCAGCACCTGGTAGTCGTGGAAGTTGCTCTGCTGCACGCGGCCCTGCTTGATGGTGATCTCGCTGCGCAGCACCGGACCCAGGCCGAAGGCCACCGCCCCCTGCACCTGGGCCTCGACCGCGAGCGGGTTCACCGCCAGGCCGCAGTCGACGGCGCAGGTGATGCGGTGGACGCGGATGCGGTTCCCCTTCTCGAGGGACACCTCGGCGACCTCGGCGATGATGCTACCGAACGACTCGTGCACCGCGAGGCCACGCGCCCGCCCGGCGGGGGGCGGGCTGCCCCACCCGGCCTTCTTCGCCGCCAGGCGCAGCGCCCGCAGGTGCCGCGGTCTCTTGCGGAGCAGCCCCTCGCGGAAGGCGAGGGGCTCGCGGCCGGCGGCGTGCGCCAGCTCGTCGATCATGCTCTCCATGGCGAAGGCGGTATGGGTGTTTCCCACCGACCGCCACCAGAGGACCGGGACCTCGTTCCTCGGCGAGTGCAGCCACACCCGGCGGGCGCCCACGGACTCCAGATACGGCGAGTCCACCGCGCCCTCCACCGAGGTGGCGTCGATGCCGCCCTTCACCATCGCCTGCTCGAAGGGCGTGCCGGCGATGATCGACTGTCCCACGATGGCGTGCTTCCAGGCCACCGGCAGGCCCTTGGCGTCCAGGCCGGCCTCGACCCGGTGGACGAAGAGGGGGCGGTAGTAGCCTCCCTGGATGTCGTCCTCGCGCGTCCAGACCACCTTGACCGGGACCCCGGCGGCCTTGGCGACGTGCACCGCCTCGCTGACGAAGTCGGCGCGAGGGTTGGCGCGCCGCCCGAACCCGCCGCCCAGGAACGGCGTGTGAACGGTGACGTTCTGCGGGGGCACGCCGGCGATCTGCGCCGCGGCGGCCTGGTCCACCGTCTGGAACTGCGTTCCGGTCCAGACCTCGCAGCGGTCGCCCTCGATCTTCACGGTGCAGTTGAGCGGCTCCATCGGCGCGTGCGCCAGGTACGGGACGTCATACTCGGCCTCGACCCGCTTGACGGCCGCGGCCAGGGCGGCATCGCAGTTCCCCTTGTCCAGCGCGACGGCGCCGGGGGTCCGGGCCAGGGCACGGTAGCTGGCCTCGAGCTCCCCGGTGTCGATGGCGGCGCCGGGCCCGAGGTCCCACTCGATCTGCAAGGCGTCGCGGCCCCTCTCGGCGCTCCAGAAGTGGCTCGCCACCACCGCCAGGCCCGATGGCACCTGCACCACCTGCTCGACGCCCGGCACGGCCTTGGCCTTGGCGGCGTCGAAGGACTTCACCCTGCCGCCGAAGACGGGCGCCCGGGCGACGAGCGCGGTGCGCAGCCCCGGGAACTGCACGTCGATCCCGAACTGCGCCCGCCCGGTCACCTTCTCCGGCGAATCGAGCCGGCGGACGGGCTTGCCGATGAGCTTCCAGTCCTTGGGCTCCTTGAGCCTCACCTTCGCCGGCGGGGCGAGCCTGCCGGCCTCCTCCGCCAGCTGCCCGTAGGAGAGCTTCTCCGATCCCTTGAGGACCCAGCCGTTCTCGGTACGCAGCCGCCGGGAATCCACCTTCCACCTCTGCGCGGCCGCGCGCACCAGCATGTCGCGCGCCATGGCTCCGACGGTGCGGTAGCGCTCGAACTCGGACCAGGTGGTGGTGGAGCCGCCGGTCATCTGCATGCCGAAGGCGGTGTGGGCGTAGACCGGCGCGGCGGGTGCGTGCTCGACGCGGACCCTCGACCAGTCGCAATCCAGCTCCTCGGCGACGAGCATGGCCAGTCCCGTCCAGATGCCCTGGCCCATCTCGGAGTGGGCCAGGATCACCGTCACCGACCCGTCGGGCGCGACGCGGAGAAAGGCGTTCGGCTGCGGAGGCGGCTTGGGCGGGGACGCCTGCGCCGCCAGGGCGCGGCGCGGGACGTAGAAGGCGATGACCAGCCCCGCGGCCGTCAGGCCCGAGGCTCGCAGGAAGGCGCGCCGGGAGATCTCGGTCATGGCCTGGCCCTCCGCATGCCCGCCGCAGCGGAGTGCACGGCCTGGCGGATGCGCTGGTAGGCGCCGCAGCGGCAGATGTTGCCCGCCAGCGCCGCGTCGATGTCCGCGTCGCTGGGATCGGGCTTCTCGGCGAGCAGGGCGGCGGCGGCCATGATCTGCCCGCTCTGGCAGTAGCCGCACTGGACCACGTCCAGCTCCATCCAGGCCTGTTGCACCGGGTGCTTGCCGTCGGCGGACAGCCCCTCGATGGTGGTCACCTTGCGGCCGACCGCCGCCGACGCCGGTGTGATGCAGGATCGCTCCGCCTTGCCGTCGATGTGCACCGTGCAGGCCCCGCACTGCGCCACGCCGCAGCCGAACTTCACGCCGGTGTAGCCCAGGAGATCGCGCAGCACCCAGAGGAGGGGCATCCCCTCGGGTACATCGACTTCGCGCACCACGCCGTTGATCTCGAGCTTCATCGGGAGCCTCGCCGTCCGGTGGATCCGCTGATCTGCCAAGCAAACCGCGATCGGGGTCCGCCGCAAGTCCCATGCGGGTCCGGCGGCCGGCACGGCGCGGCCGGCCGGCAATCGACTGCAGGCCGCATGTCACGGGCGAGCCGCCCGGAAGAAGACCGGGCCGGTGCGGCACGGCGCGAGGCCTGCCACGGACCCCGGGGTGGGGGAGGCGGCCACGCGCTAGCTCTGATCCCGTTCCCGGTCGAGCTTGGCCCGGATGCGCCCGAAGGTCTCCAGATCGCCCCGCAGATCGGGATGGCCGATGCGCTTGTCGATGGCCAGCACTTCCTCCATGAGGCGGAGAGCCTGTCGATACTCCCCTCGCTCCTCGTGGATCAGCACCATGTTGTGGGTGGGAACCGTGACGCGCAGGAGATCACCCTGCTTCTGCATCAGCTCCCTGGCGCGGGCGTACCGCTGGTAGGCGCCGTCCCGATCGCCCAGCCGCCGCAGGACGAAGCCGAGGGTGTTCAGGGCGGTGGCCATGCCCATGTCGTCGCCAGCTGCCTGGTAGAGGGCGAGGCTCTGCTCCAGCGCCTCTCGCGCCTCCTGCCAGTTCCCTTGGCGCTGGTGCATCCCGCCGATGTTCGCCAGGGTGACCGCCTTGCCGGCGGAATCCGCCAGCTTCTCCTGGATGCGGAGGCTCGCCTGGAATGCCGCCATGGCACCGGAGAAGTCTCCCATGCGGCCAGACACCGTGCCGATGTTGTTCCAGGTGAGGGCGAGCCCCCTGTCGTCGTGGAGCTCCTCCTTCAAGGCCAGGCTCGCCTGGTAGGTCTCCAGCGCCTTGCGGAAGTCTCCCTTGCCGTGGAAGACCTCGGCGATGCGGCCCAGGGTCACGGCGATCCCGTTCCGATCCGCGGCCGCCTCCTGCAGGGCCAGGGCCCGGTGGTAGAGCTCCAGGGCCCGCTCCCAGCCCCCTTGCAGATGGTAGAGCACGGCCAGCTGCTGGAGGGTCGGCGCCATCCCCTGCCGATCGTCCGTGGTCCGCGCCACCCGGTATGCCTGGTCCAGGGCGGCTCGTGCCCGTCCCTCCTCGGACAGCTCGCTCAGCAGGGTCGCCAGCCTCGAGAGGGTGGCGAGCAGCTCCACCCAGCTCTCCTCGGCCTCCTGGGCCCGGGCCTGGGCTTCCAGGCGCTCGACCATCTCCCGGGGCGTCTCCGTGGCCATGGGGTCGCTCCTACTGCGCGGTCGAGCCCATCTTCATCCCGTTTCCGATGGCCTCCCGGATGCGGGCGAATCGAGCCGCCCTCTCCCCCTCCGGCACCGGTTCCTCGAGCTCCAGCATCATCCTCGTCACCTCGCGGTTCAGCCGGCCCAGCTCGGCGGGATCTCTCAGCTCGTGCATGCAGTGGTCCAGGACGCGGCGGTAGATGGGCTGATAGCCCAGGCTCACCTGGAAGGCGGGGTCCTCGAGCAGCTCGTATCGCTCGGTGAGCAGGAGGCGGGTGAGCGTGCGGCACGCCTGAAGGAGGTCCATCGCCTGGTTGTCCCCTTCCAGGAGCATGAGCTTCTCCTGGAAGGTGAGGGACTTCCAGACGCGGGGGTCGACCTTCTCCTGGGCCCACAGCCGCCCCGAGCGGTATCGAAGAGCGAAGTCGCAGATGTTCCTGTCCCCCAGGCGCATGGAGAGATGGGGCAGGAGGGCCGTGAGGGCGTCCGCGGGGATCTCGTCGAGGCTGCGGTACCTCGCCCGAAGGGGCTCCATCTCCCGCTGCTGCTCTTCCAGGCTCATCACCTCGAGCAGGACCCGCAGCGAGGTCTGGAGCTGCGAGAGGTTCATTCCCTCCACGGCGGCTTTGATCTGGGGATCCACCACCGCGGCGAGCTGCGCCGGGGCCGTCCGGGGCCACTTCTCCATCCGCTCGCCGAAGAGCCGATCGAACGGCGGCGTCAGGCCCACCGACCGGCCGATGGCTTCCCGCAGGGCGCTCAAGGTCCTCTCCACCGCCGGCACGTCCCGATGGTCGAGGCCCTTCATGGCGGCGAGGGCGTCGTCCTTCAATCGCTCGATGGCCGCGTCGGGGGCGGCGGTGAGCTCCTCCAGGACGTCGAGGTAGACGCTGAACTCGACCGCCGCCTCGCCCAGCGCGGTGTCGTGGAAGAGATCGAAGCTACTACACAGGAAGAGCCTCGCCAGCTCTCGCCGGAGCTGATCGGGGCGCAGTGCGGAGGGGTCGGCCTCCAGGAGCTTCCACTTCTCGGTGGCCGACATGCTCTGCAGCTCTTCTTCGGTCAGGTCCCGAAGGCTCGTGCCGGGCGTCGACTGCTTCGCCTCCAGCGCCTTCAGCGAGTACTCCGTGTAGCTCTGGACGAATCCCTCCACCACCTTCCGCATCTGGTGCAGCTCCAGGTACTCGCTGTAGTCGCGCAGCATCTCCCGCTGTTCGGCCAGGGGGAGGCAATCCCGAAACAGCCGGACGGTCCAGCGGAGCTCCGCATCGCCCATGTAGGGGATTCGCTCCAGGAGCTCGTCGGCCCGCCGTTCGATGTAGTGGAGCTGCTGCTCGATCCGCGGATGGACTTCCATCTGGACCTCCTTCCGCCTTCCCCGTGGGTTCCCCCTGGGTCGCCGCGTGCCTCTCCCGAGCGGATCAGGGAGAGTCGGGGCAGTAGATGGCCCAGGGGAAGTTGTAGTACTCCTCGCCCATCCACTCGTCGATGTGGGCTGCCTGCTCCCCCAGGTACTCGAAGTCGGGGCCGAACTCGTAGGCCACCACGTACCGCTCCTCCACGTCGAAGTAGCGGATGGCGAATCGATCCGGGCCCAGGCAGTGCGCGTCGATGGGACGGATGTCGGCGTGGTCCATCCCCACCGCCTTCAGCAACTGGTAGAGATCGTACCGCTTCCCCCGGATGGTCAGCTCCATGAGACCGCTCCCCAGCTCCCCGAAACGCTCTTCCATGCTCTTGCGGTCCTGCCCTGGGCCCATCTTCCTTTCCTCCTCGCGTGACGCCTGGTCACTGGGGGCTGCTCACTCCTCGTCTCGCTCCCCGCTGGTTCCCCAGCTCGCGAGCGCCAGAACCCTCTGCGCGGCCAGATCGTCCATGGGATGGAACTCGCCGCCCATGGCCGCCGCCAGCTCCCGCGCCGGGGCGAAGAGACTTCCATCCGGCATCCGCCAGCCCTG
>DASRTO010000017.1:0-8969 GCA_035655915.1 Anaeromyxobacteraceae bacterium | reverse complement strand
CGCACACCATCCTCCTCGTCGACGACGAGCGCAACATCCTGCTGACGCTGTCGCGGGCCCTGACCATGGAGGGGTGGGTGGCGGAGACCGCCTGCGGCGGCCAGGAGGCGCTGGAGAAGATCGCGGCCCTCCCGGTGGACGTGGTGGTCATGGACGTGCGCATGCCGGACCTGGACGGGCTCGAGGTGCTCCGGCGTGCGCACCAGGCGCGCCCGGACCTACCCGTGGTCATCATGTCGGGTCACGGCTCCATCGAGACGGTGCGGCAGGCCTTCAAGCTCGGCGCTTTCGACTACCTCGAGAAGCCCATCACCGAGCGGGAGAAGCTCGTGGCCGCGGTGCGGAACGCCCTGGCCCTGACCCGGCTGGCCGCCGAGAACGCCGAGCTCCGCCGGGAGGCCGGCGCCGCCCGCATGCTGGGGAAGGGGCCAGCCATGCAGCGGCTGCTCGGGCTGGTGCGCCGGACCGGCCCCAGCGAGGGGCGGGTGCTCGTCACCGGCGAGAACGGCACCGGCAAGGAGCTGGTGGCCCGCGCCCTCCACGAGGGCTCGCGCCGGGCCAGCGGGCCGTTCGTCAAGCTGAACTGCGCCGCCGTCCCCGCCGAGCTCATCGAGTCGGAGCTCTTCGGCCACGAGAAAGGCGCCTTCACCGGCGCGCTGGCCGCCCGCAGGGGGCGCTTCGAACTCGCCGACGGCGGGACTCTCTTCCTGGACGAGGTGGGCGACATGCCCCCGGCCATGCAGGCCAAGGTGCTCCGGGTGCTGCAGGAGGGGGAGTTCGAGCGGGTGGGCGGCCGGGAGACGCTGCGCTGCGACGTGCGGGTGGTGGCCGCCACCAACAAGGACCTCGGCGAGGAGGTGGCGGCGGGCCGCTTCCGCGAGGACCTCTACTACCGGCTGGCGGTGGTGCCCATCCACGTCCCGCCGCTGCGCGAGCGGAAGGAGGACCTGCCCGAGCTCTCCGAGGCCTTCCTGGCCGAGGCCTGCCGGCGCAACGGCCGCCGCCCCATGCGCTTCGCCCGGGAGGCCTTCCCGGCGCTGCAGGGGTACCGCTGGCCGGGCAACGTGCGCGAGCTCAGGAACCTGGTGGAGCGGCTCGCCATCCTCTGCGACGGTCCGGAGATCGGCGCCGCCGAGGTGGCCGAGGTCCTCCCCGGCGCACGCCGCCCCAGGCCGGAGCGCTTCCGCGAGGGGGTCCCGCTCAAGGACCTGGTGGACGAGGCCGAGCGCGACATCGTGCTGGCGGCGCTGGAGCGGCATGAGGACAACGTGGCCGAGACGGCCCGGGCCCTGGGCCTGGAGCGCAGCCACCTCTACAAGAAGATGCGCGCCCTGGGCATCCGGCGCGGCGAGCCCGAGTGACTGGCTCGCCGCGCCAGCGGCGAGCCCGAACGGATGCCCCGCGAACGGCGAGCCCCGCCGTGGTCGCCTCGGCACGCCCCGCGTCCCCCGGAGGACACGGCGCGCCGCCCCGGGCCGGAATGCGGCCTGTCCCCGGGGTGTTCTACCAGGCACCCGCCCGGCACGGAGCGTGCTTCGCGAGGGGTTGGTGTATAACGCCGGCCACGTGGACACCCCCAGCGAGAAGAGCGCCGCCAGGGCGCCCGGCCTCGCCGATCGCCTGCTGCGGCCCCCCCGGCGCCTCCTCGGCTGGTGGCGCGGACTGGGCCGGCGCGGACAGTGGCGGGCGGTGGCACTGGCCCTCGGGGGGGTAACCGCGGCCGGCGGCATCACGGTCTTCGCCTGGACGCGGGAGCTCCCGGCCTTCGACACCTTGAAGGACTACCGCCCGCTGGTCTCCACCCGCGTCTACGGCGCCGACGGCGGCGAGGTCTTCGCCTTCGCCCGGGAGCGGCGCACGGTGGTGCCCTTCGACCAGATCCCCGAGGTCATGAAGAAGGCGGTGCTGGCCGCCGAGGACGCCAAGTTCTACGAGCACGAGGGAGTGGACTACCTGGCCATGGGGCGCTGCCTGGCGAAGGGGCTCTTGCGCGGGGGCGTGGCCTGCGGCGGCTCCACCATCACCCAGCAGGTGGTGAAGACCTTCCTCCTGCAGTCCGACTGGCGCGTGAAGCGCAAGGTGAAGGAGCTGGTGCTGGCGCCGCGCCTGGAGAAGAACCTCACCAAGGACGAGATCCTCTACCTGTACCTGAACCAGATCTACCTGGGCCACCGGCGCTACGGGGTGGAGGAGGCCAGCCGCTTCTATTTCGGCAAGAGCGTGCGCGACCTGTCGGTGGGCGAGGCGGCCATGCTGGCCGGGCTGGTGCAGTCGCCGGAGCGCCTCTCCCCGGCCAAGCACCCCGACGCCGCCAAGGCCCGCCAGCGCTACGTGCTGCGGCGCATGGTGGAGGTGGGCTTCCTCGATCCGGCCCTGGCCGAGGCCGAGGCGGCCCGGCCGGTGCAGGTGGTGCGCCACGAGGAGCCGGCCGGCCTGTGGTACGCCGACGCCGTCCGCAAGCTCCTCGACGCGCGCTACGGCCCGGCGGTGGTGGAGACCGACGGGCTGGTGGTCGACGTGACCATGAGTCCCTTCCTGCAGCGCGCCGCCGAGGCCGCCCTGGAGGCGGGCCTGCGCCAGGTGGACAAGCGCCACGGCTGGCGCGGGGCCCCCCAGCACCTCGACCCGCAGCAGGTCCAGGCGGCGCTGCCGCTGTGGCGGGAGCGCCTGGCGGTGGTGAAGCCGCAGCGCGGCGAGGTGCTGGTGTGGGACCTGGGCCGGGTGGACCCGGACGAGATCGACTCCGACCCGGACGAGGACGTGGGGCGCCGGGTGCGGGTGCGCCCCCTGGAGGCCGGCGAGATCTACGCCGCCCTGGTGGAGGCGGTGGAGGACAAGGGAGCGGTGGTGGACCTGGGCCACGCCCGCGGCCTGCTGCGCCTGGCCGAGTGCGCCTGGGCGCGGAAGTGGAATCCCACCGCCTGGACCCCGCCCCCCAAGCGCATGGGGGACGTGGTGAAGCCCGGGGACATCGTGCCGGTGCGGGTCCTCCCCGGCAAGGTGAGCGCCGCCGACGCCGCCCGCGCCGGCCGGGCGCTGCCCCTGTCGCTGGAGCAGGTGCCGCGGGTGCAGGGGGCGCTGGTGGCCATCGACCCCGTGACCCGCGGCGTGCGGGCCCTGGTGGGGGGCTACGACTTCGCCCTCTCCCAGTTCAACCGCGCCACCCAGGCGCGGCGCCAGCCCGGCAGCGCCTTCAAGCCCTTCGTGTGGGGCGCCGCGGTGGAGTCGCGCCGCTACACGCCGGCCACGCTGGTCTACGACACCCCCGACCTGTACCGCGACCCCTGGACCGGCAAGGAGTGGAAGCCCCAGAACTTCGAGCGCGACGAGTACGACGGCCCCATGCTCCTCACGGCGGCGCTGGCCCACTCCAAGAACACGGTCTCGGCCAAGCTGGTGGACGCCCTGGGGGTGGACGCGGTCATCGGGTTCGCCCGTCGGGCCGGCATCGAGAGCGAGTTGCCGCGCAGTCTGTCGCTGGCGCTCGGCACTGGCGAGGTGACGCCGCTCGAGCTGGTGAACGCCTACGCCACCCTGGCCGCCGAGGGGACCTACGCCGCCCCGGTGCTCATCACCCGGGTGCGAGACCGCGACGGCCGGGTCCTGGAGGAGACCGCGCCCCGCGGTCCCCCTCCCCCCCTTGAGCCCTCCCAGGCTCCGGGCGGGAACCCGCCCCAGGTCGCCAGCCCCACGGTGATCCCGGCCGCCTCCGCGGGCGAGCCGGCCCGCGAGGTCCCGGCCGGCCTCTCCCCCGACGTGGCCTACGTGGTGCTCACCATGATGCGCGACGTGGTGGCCTACGGCACCGGCAAGGCCGCCGGCGCCCTCTCGCGCCCGGTGGCCGCCAAGACCGGCACCGCCCAGGATCACCGCGACGCCTGGTTCGTGGGGATGACGCCCGACCTGGTGGCGGGGGTGTGGGTCGGCTTCGACTCCCACGATCCGCTGGGCGCCCACGCCACCGGCGCCGGCGCGGCGCTGCCGGCGTGGCTCGGCTTCATGCAGGCCGCGGTGGGGGCGAAGCCGCCCCTGGACTTCCCCCCGCCCCCCGGCGTCGAGTTCGTGCAGGTCGATCCCCGTTCCGGGCTGGGGTCGCAGGACCCCGAGGCCCCTTTCTCCGCTTTCCTGGCCGGCACCGCCCCGCCGAGCGAGGCGCCCGTCGAGGCCGCGCCGCAGAGCTTCTTCATGGACGACCGCTAGTGCCGCGCCCCATGGGGTCGTGATCTCCCTCCTCGCCGCCCTCGCGCTCGTCGGCGCGCCCGGTCCGGGCGGCGGCACCCTCGGCGACGCCGGCGAGGCCGTGGCGGCGCGGGTCGCCGAGGCGGCGGCGCCGCGCGAGCTCCTGGCCCTGGCCGTCTCCGCGCCGGGGGCCGAGGCGCTGGCTGGGCCGCTCGCCACCGCCCTGGCGGAGGCCCTCTCCCGCCGGGGCTTCGCGGTGGCGCCGCTCTACGGCCGGCGGCTCATCGACCCCGAGGCGGCGGCGCGGTCGCTCCGGGCCGACCGCCTGCTGCGGGTCCAGGCCGGGCTCTCGCCGGGCCGGCGCGAGCTCTTCCTCCTCGCCGAGGTGGTCCCCACCCGCCAGAACTTCTTCCTGCAGGCGACCCCCGAGGCCCGGCCCGGGCCGTCGCGGCTCCTCTCGCTCTCCCTGCCCGCCGACGCGGCGGCCCTGGCGCTGGCGCGGAGCGCGCCACCGCGGGGGAGCGGCCCCCTCCCGGTGGTGGTGCGCCCGCTGGCGCGCCTGGAGGAGCCGGTGCTGGCGCTCGCCGCCGGCGAGGTCGGCGGCGCGCCGTCGCTCCTGGCGGTGACCCCCTCGGCGGCGATCCTCCTCGGGCGGGACGGGCGGGAGCGGGCCCGTCTTCCCCATCCGGCCGCGCCGGCGGCGCCGCTGCGCCGGCCGGCGGCGGTGGCGGCGGTGGGCGACTTCGGGAGCGGCCAGGCGGCACTCCGCCTGGCCGGGGCCCCGAGCGGCCAGGTGCTCTCGCTCGTGGGCGGGGCGCTCCGGCCAGCGGGCCCGCTCTTCGCGGCGCCGCTGTGGGCCTCCGGGCCGAGTCACGTCCTGGGCGCCTTCGTCCCCGGGAAGCCCACCCTGGCCGACCAGCTCGGCCCGCGGGCGGACCCCGCGGCCAGGCCCCGCTCCCCCCGCGAGTTCGTGGCCTTCGCCGGCGCGCCCCGGGCGGGCGGCGCGGTGGCCTTCGCCGCCGTCACCAGCGAGGGGACGGTCCTGCTCCTCGGAGCCGACTTGGGCGCGGTGGGCCGGGTGGTCGGGGTGGGCGCCGGCCTAGCGCTGGCCGACCTGGACGGCGACGGCGAGCCCGAGCTGGTGGCCTCCGACGCCGCTGCCGAGCGCGAGGACCACCTGCGCGTGCTGCGCCTCCCCTCCGGCCAGGCCGTCCACCAGTCGGCGAGCCTGCCCGGCTCGATCCTGGCCGGGGCCGCGGCCGACCTCACCGGCGACGGCCTGGACGACGCGGTGCTGGCGGCCGTCCTGCCCGGGGGGGCCACCGAGCTCTGGCTCGTCAGCGCCGACCGGCGCGAGGCGACGCCGTGAGCGCCCCGCGCCTCGGCGCCGCGGCCCTGCTGGCGCTGGCCCTTCCGGCCCGGGCCGGCCTCCCGCCCCGTTACGGCGGCGAGATCGGCGTGGCGCTCTCCGCCGCCCCGGGGGACCTCGACCCGGCGCGCGCCGGGACCCCCGCCGAGCTTCTGGCCGCCCGCGCCGTCCACGCCACCCTGGTCGAGGTCGACGCCTCGGGAGCGCCGCGCCCGGGGCTGCTGGCCTCCCTCCCCGAGCCCGAAGCCGGCGGTCGCGCCTTCCGGCTCCGCCTCCGCCCCGGCCTGCGCTTCCACTCCGGAGCCCCCCTCCTGGCCGCCGACGTGGCGGCCAGCCTGCTGCGCCTGGCCTCGCCGGCCACGCGCTCGCCCCACGGCTGGATCGTGCTCCCGGTGAAGGGGGCCGAGGAGGTGCTGGCCGGGCGGGCCACGGCCCTTTCCGGGGTGCAGGTTCTCTCCGAAGCCGAGCTGCGGGTGGAGCTGGAGAGCCCCTTCCCGGCCTTCCCGGAGGCGCTGGCGGCCATCCCGGCGGCGGTGGCCCGCGCCGCCGACCCCGCCGACGGCGCCGGCCCCTTCCGCCTCGGCGGCGACGTTCCCGGGGGCCGCCGCCTGCTCGCCTTCGACGGCTCCTTCCGCGGCCGCCCCTTCGCCGACGCCCTGCGGCTGGTCGGCCAGGACGCCCGGCGCGCCGCCCGCGCCTTCGCCCGCGGCGAGGTCGACCTGGTGGTCCGGCCGGAGGCCGTCGCGGGCGCGGCCGCGGCCACGCCCTTGCCGGCGGTCGCCGCCACCTGGGTGCTGGTGGAGGCGCGGCGGCTCCCCGGCCAGGCGGCGGCAGTGCGCGACGCGCTGGCGTCGGTGAGCCGGGCCGAGCTGTGCCGCTTCGTGCGCGGCCCGGCCGTCCCCCTGGGGAGCCCGCTGCCGCCGGCGCTGTGGCCCGGGGAGGCGCCGCCGGCCCAGGCGCCGCCGGCGCCGCCGCCTCGCCCCGGCCGGCGGCTCTCGCTCCTCCTGTCGACGAGCGACGCCGCCCGGGCGGTCGCCGACCGGCTCCAGGTGAAGCTCTTCGACCTCGGCGTGCGGGTGGCGGTGGAGGCGGTGGGGCCGGAGGCCTTCTCGGCCCGCCTCGCCGCCGGCGAGTTCGACCTGGCCCTCCTCACCCGGACCCTGGCCGCCCCGACCCCGGCCGCGGCGGCGCTGGAGGTTGCCTGGGCCCTGGGCGGTCCGGCGGCAGCCCGGCGCGCCCTGTCGCGCCTCGCCGGGGCCGACCCGGGCGCCGTCGCCGCCGAGGCCGCCGCGGAGGCCCTGGCGGTGCCGCTCCTCGGCACCGGCCTCACCGCCTCGGCTCGGGCCGGCCTCCACGGCCTCCAGCCGCTCCGGGACGGCGGGCTCGACCCGGGCGAGCTGTGGACCCTGCCGGCGGTAGCGCCATGACGCTCCGGGCCCGGCTCACCCTCGCCTTCTGGCTCTTCGCGGCCCTCCCCCTGGCGGCGGCGCTGTGGCCGGTGAGCCGGACCCTGTCGCGGTCGCTGGAGACCGAGTACGCGGCCCGGCTGGACGGGGCCACCCGGGCCGTGGAGGGCGAGCTGGACCGCCTCGGGGGCCTCGCCGCCGCCGCCGCCCGCGAGCTGGCGCGCGGCCCGGAGGTGGACGCCCTGGCCCGCGACGAGGCCCAGGGGCAGCTGGATCCGGCCGAGGCCGCCTCGCGGGCGACCGGGTGGATGGCGGCGCGGGGGCTGGAGGTCCTCGCGGTGTCCGACGCCGGGGCCCGGGTGATCTCCTCGGGCCATCTGCCCGGCCGCGCCGGCGACGCCGATCCGGAGCTAGCGGCCCTCTTCGCGGCGGCACCGCCCGGGCGGCCCGTGCCCTGGCTGGTGTCGCGGGCCGGCGCCGAGGGCGTCGAGTCTTCGCTGGCGCTCCTGGCCTGGGAGCCGGTGCCCGACTCGCCGCTGCGGGTGGCGGCGGGCCTGGCGCTGGGGACGCGCTTCGCGGAGCGGCTGGCGGCCCTGACCGGCGGCGAGGTGGCGGTGCGGCTGGAGGGCGAGGAGCGTCCCCTGGCGGCCTCCGCCGGCCCGGAGGCCGGCGGGCCCGGTCGGGTCCTGGCCCGCCTGCTGGGAACGCCCCGGGCCCGGGCGCGGGCCATCGCCCTCCCGGGCCCGGGCCAGGCGCTGGGGCGCGTCGAGGTCACGCTGCCGGCGGCGGGGCTGGAGCGGGCCCAGGTGACCGTGTCGCTGGCGGTGCTCCTCGCCCTGTGCCTGGCCGCCGCCGCCGCGCTCCTGGGGGGCCACCTGCTGGCCGGCCGCATCACCCGCCCCCTGGAGGCGCTGCGGGAGGCGGCGCTGCGGGTGGCCGGGGGCGACCTGGGGGCCCGCGTCGAGGTCCGGGCCTCCGGGGAGGTGGGCGACCTCCTGCGGGCCTGGAACGGCATGACCGCAGACCTCGTCCAGAGCCGGGAGCGCGCCGCCTCGGCGGAGCGCGTGGCCGCCTGGCGCGAGGTGGCTCGCCGGCTGGCCCACGAGGTGAAGAACCCGCTCACCCCCATCGCCATGAGCGTGGAGACGCTGCGCGACGCCCTGGAGCGACGGCGCCCGGACTTCGAGGAGATCTTCCGCGAGGGGACCGCCGCCATCCAGGAGGAGGTGCGGCGCCTCAAGCGCATCGTCGACGAGTTCAGCCGCTTCGCGCGACTGCCGCCCCCGAAGCCGGCCCCGGTGCCGGCCGGCGAGCTCCTGGCGGCGCTGCTGGCCCTGTACCCGGCGCCGCCCCCCGGGGTCCGCCTGGAGCGCGAGGTGGCCGGGGTGCTGCCGCCGGTGCGGGTGGACCAGGACCAGCTGCTGCAGGTGCTGCTCAACCTGGTCCGCAACGCCACCGAGGCCATGCCCGGCGGGGGGACGCTGCGGCTGGGGGCGCGCCGGGAGGGGGACGAGGTGCTGCTGTGGGTCTCCGACACCGGCCCGGGCATCGCCCCCTGCGATCTCCCTCGGGTCTTCGAGCCCTCCTTCACCACCAAGCCCGGCGGCACCGGCCTGGGCCTCAACATCGCCGAGCGCATCGTCTCGGAGCACGGCGGGCGCATCGAGGTGGACTCGCGCCCGGGCCAGGGCGCCACCTTCACGGTGCGCCTGCCGGCGCTCACCGCACCGGCGTCGCCTTGAGCGCGGTCTTGCCGTCCTTCACGTAGACCTGGAAGCGCACCGCCCGGCAGGCGTACTTCTGCACCAGGCTCTCCTTGTTCTTCTGCAGCTTCTGGCGGAAGCGCTCGTAGGTGAGCCCCTCGGAAGGCTCGCGGCACTGCTCCCGCACCTTGAGGAAGTCCAGGTACACCTGCTGCCAGTGCTCCTCCTCGGACTCGGGCGTGAAAGGCGCCGTCCCCGCCGGCGGCGCGGCAGGCGCGCGGGCCACTGCGGTGGCAGCCGTGGGCGGGGCGG
>DASRTO010000016.1:0-3453 GCA_035655915.1 Anaeromyxobacteraceae bacterium | reverse complement strand
GCAGGCGGCGGTGCCCAGGTACTTCATCTTGTCGACCAGGAACTTCTCCAGCCTGTCAGGAGCCAGGAGGGCCTTGGTCTCCTGCCACAGCATGGTCTTGTTGGCCGAGCCGCCGCCCTTGGCGATGAAGAGGAACTTGTAAGCCGCGCCCTCGGTGGCGTAGAGGTCGATCTGGGCCGGGAGGTTGGTGCCGGTATTCACCTCCTGGTACATGTCGAGCGCCACGGTCTGCGAGTAGCGCAGGTTCTCCTTGGTGTAGGTGAGGTACACGCCCCGGGAGAGCGCCTTCTCGTCGCCGCCTCCGGTCCAGACCTGCTGCCCCTTCTTGCCGACGACGGTGGCGGTGCCGGTGTCCTGGCAGATGGGGAGCTCGCCCTGGGCGGCCACCTCGGCGTTGCGCAGCATGGCCATGGCCACCCCCTTGTCGTTGGGCGAGGCCTCCGGGTCGGACAGGATCTTGGCCACCTGCTCGTTGTGCTCGGCGCGCAGGAAGAAGGAGACCTCGCGCATGGCCTCGCGGGCCAGGAAGGTGAGCGCCGAGGGCTCCACCTTGAGGACCTTCTTGCCGGCGAACTTGCCGACCGAGACGCCCTTCCTGGTGAGCAGCCGGTACTTGGTGGTGTCCTTCCCGAGCGGGAACGGGTCCTGGTACTGGAAGGCAGGGGTGGCCATGACTCCGTCTCTCCTGGTGGGTTGATCGAGGTCAGCGAGAGCGCGCCGCCGGGCCCTCGGGACCGGGGAGCAAACCACACTCCCCCCCCGGTGTCGACGCGAACGCGCGGGGCTGGCGAAGGCGCGGCCCCGCTGTCCCGAAGATGGCGTGGTAGCCCACCGCCACCAATTCCGCGGCGCGTCGGCCTTCACTGGCAGACTGAGCAGGTGCAGGTGCCGTCACGCCATCAGCAAAACCCGGATACGCCCCTTTCGGGAAGTGGGTGCGTCCCGACCCGTCAGGAGCTTGCCGGTGGGGATACCCGCCGGTAGCGAGGCGAGACCGGCCGAGTGGGCCGGACACCCGTCTGAAGGGAGCCAGACATGGCCCAGGTCAATCCCATCCCCCAGGGCATGCACACGGTCACGCCCAACCTCGTCATCCGCGGCTGTGCCCGCGCCATCGAGTTCTATCGACGCGCTCTCGGCGCCGAGGAGGTGGCGCGGATGCCGGCGCCGGACGGCAAGTCCATCTGGCACGCCGAGCTGCGCATCGGCGACTCGGTGGTGTTCATGAACGACGAGATGCCGGGCATGTCCGCCCCCGCCCCCGATCGGGAGCACCCGGCGCCTGTGGGGATGTGGCTCTACGTGCCTGACTGCGACGCGGCCTACGAGCGCGCCGTCGAGGCCGGCGCGGAGGGGAAGATGGAGCCCGCCGACATGTTCTGGGGCGACCGCACCGCCACCGTGGCCGACCCGTTCGGCTACGTCTGGAACTTCGCCACTCACGTGAAGGACATGACCGAGGAGGAGATGCGGCGGGCCGGAGAGGAGTTCGCCCGCAAGCAGGCCTCGGGCCAGGCCGGCGCCGGCATCTGAGTCCGAGCGGGGGCGGAGGACCACATCCGGCCCGCCGCTCCCACATCGACAGGGCGCGGAGCCCGTGCTGTGCTCGCGCAACGCGGGCGCAGACGGGGCTCGGACCCCGGCGCGGTCCCGCCGGAGGTCCGGTCATGCGACTCCAACGCCTCCTCCGCTCCGCGTTCCTCGGTCTGGCGCTGTGGGCCGGACCCGCCTCGGCCTCGACCGAGCTCGGGCTCGGGGCCGACTGGTGGGTCGAGCCCGAGGCCGGGGGCTTCCAGCTCACCCTGGCGGTGGACACGCCCCTGGCGAAGTCGCTGACCCTCGGCGGGCGCTTCGGCGTCCTGCTCCTGACCTCGCCGACCGAGTTCGGCGTGCCGGTGGACCTGCGGCTTCGGGTCAAGCTGCAGCGCCTGTACCTCGACTTCCTGGTCGGGCCCTGGTTCCTCTTCGACGAGCCCGACCCGGTGCGAGCGCACGTCGCCTTCGGGTTCGGTCTGCTCGCCAGCGGGATCACTTTCGGCATCGAGGTGGGCTGGCTCGATCCCTCCACCATCATCGGGCTGCGGCTCGGCTTCCGGCTCTGAGTGCCGCCAGTGCCTCGGCGACCTCACGTCGCGAGGCTGGCGATGGGTGCCACGCGGAGCGCGCGAGACGGCAGCCCGTGTGGGCGCCGTCGCCGTCGTCACCCCGGGTCAATTCGCCGCGCCCATCTCCTCCGGATCAACGCGTCGACGCTCCAATCGCCGGCCCCGTGGGCCGCCAGAAACAAGAAGATGAAGCAGAGCAGGACGGCGGGCTCACCGTGGTTCTGGATGGGCCAGAATCCCTGGGGCTGATGGAACTGGAAATAGGCGACCGCCATCTCGCCGGAGAGGACGAAGGCCACCGGCCTCGTCCACAGGCCCAGCAGGATGGCCACCCCCCCGTAGAACTCGAGCACGCCGCCGATCCACGTCTGCGACAGGAGCTTCGGGTGACCGCCGAACTGGGTGGGAATGCCGCCGAACCAGTCGAACAGCTTCATGCCGCCCGCCTGCAGGAAGAGCAGCCCGGTGACGACCCGCATCAGGAAGTGCGTGACCTGTCTCGCGCGCTCCAGGTTCATGACCTGTTCCTCCCGTTCGAGGGGCGTTCCAGCAGTTCCTTCAGGGTCCTCAGGTCCCTCTCGACCGCTGCCTCGTCCTCGGCGAACTTCTCGTCGGACATCCCGGGTTGCCGGATCAGCGTGAAGATGAGCTCGCTGCCTTCGCCGTTGGGCACGACCCGCATGGCGTTGTGGACGGCGACGCCAGACTCCAGTCGGACGACGTGGTCCAGCACGCCGTACGGGTTCGCTGGCACGAATCTGAGCCGGACCTTGCCGAAGGGAGCGTCCGCGATCCACTCGTCCCCCTCCTGCCTGACCTCGGAGCCCACCAGACCGGCCGCCCAGCGCGGGAGGTTCCGGGGATCGGACGCGAACTCGTAGACCTCGGCCGGACGCCGGCCGATGGAGACGCTCAGGTGCTGGACATCCTTGGCCGGTGCCTGCGCCATGTCGCGCCTCCCGAGTTCACGACTTCCGCCGCCGCTCGACCTAAGGCGCGCAGGCGCTCCTCTCGCGCGCGCAGCTCCGGCGTCAACTCCTTGCCGAAGTCCTGGAACACAAATAGTCCCGGCCGCGTCCGTCCGCACGCCTCGGGCGGGGCCATCAGGCCAGGGCGTGGAACACCCGCTGCACGTCCTCGTCCTGCTCCAGGGCGTCCACCAGCGCCAGCACCTCCTTGGCACGGTCCTCGGAGAGCGTCACCGGATTCTGGGGGACGTACTCCGACTCGGCGGAGACCAGCGGCAGCTTGCGGGCCTCGATGGCCGCCTGGAGCTGGCCGAAGCTCTGGAAGGCGCAGCGGATCACGATCTGCTTCTCGCCCTTCTCGCCGGCCCCCTCCCCCATCT
>DASRTO010000015.1:0-20922 GCA_035655915.1 Anaeromyxobacteraceae bacterium | reverse complement strand
CCGGAGCGCCCGCCGGTTCCCGAGGAGGAGGGGGAGGAGGCGTCGCCCGCGCCGCAGGCCAAGGCGGCCGAGCCGGCGCGCCCCGCCCAGCCCGCTTCCCGTCGCGCCGAGCCGGCCCCGCGACCCGCCGAGGGGGCAGCGCGTCCCCCCGAGCGGGCAGCGCGTCCTTCCGAGGCGGCCTCGCGTCCCGCGGAGCCGGCGCCGCGTCCCGCCGAGCCGGCACCGCGTCTCGCCGAGCCGGCACCGCGTCCTGCCGAGCCGGCACCGCATCCTGCCGAGGCCGCTCCACGATTCCCCGAGGCCCCGCCTGCCCCGAGGCCGGTCGAGCCCCTGCCCACCCCACGGGGCGGGGTCCCCACGCCGCAGGAGGCCGAGCAGCCGTGACCGACATGCCCCAGTCGCCCGGCCGCTTCGTCACCGGCTCCGATCTGCGCCGCGACGTCGAGGAGCGCCCCGACGTCTGCGTGGTGGGCTCGGGCGCGGGCGGGGCGGTGGTGGCTGCCACGCTGGCGCAGAAAGGGCTCAAGGTGGTGGTGCTGGAGGAGGGAGGTCGCTTCGGGCGCGCCGACTTCCGCATGGACGAGGCCTACGCCTATCCCCGCCTCTACCAGGAGAAGGGGGCCCGGGCCACCGCCGACCAGGCCATCACCCTGCTCCAGGGACGGGCGGTGGGAGGCAGCACCGTGGTCAACTGGACCACCAGCTACCGGCTCCCGGCCCGGGTGCTGGCCCACTGGGCGACCGTGCACGGCGTGGAGGGGCTCTCGCCGGAGGCGCTCTCGCCGCACTTCGCCGCGGTGGAGGAGCGGCTCACCGTGCACGAGCAGCCGCTCGCCGAGGTGAATCCCAACAACCGCGTCCTCTGGGATGGGACGCAGAAGTTGGGCCTCCAGCGGGCCCTCGTGCGCCGCAACGTGCGGGGCTGCCAGAACCTCGGTTACTGCGGCATGGGGTGTCCCATCGACGCTCGCAACTCCATGGACCTCACCTACCTCCCCGACGCGGTGCGCGCCGGGGCCCGGGTCTACGCCAACGCCCGGGCCGCGCGCATCGAGCGCTCCGGCCGGCGCGCCGCCGCGGTGGTGGCCACCGTGCTCGATCCCGCCACCGACCGGCCCACCGGGCGCAAGATCACGGTGCGGCCGCGGGTGCTGGTGCTCTCGGCCGGGGCGGTTGGGACCCCGGAGCTCCTGCTGCGCAACGAGATGAACGCCTCGGGCCGGGTGGGGAAGCGCACCTTCCTCCACCCGGTGACGGCCAGCCTGGGGCTGTTCCGCGAGCGCATCGAGGGCTGGCGCGGTGCGCCGCAGTCGGTGGGATCGCACGCCCTGGCCGATCGCGGCCCGGGCAAGGTGGGCTTCTTCCTGGAGGCGGCGCCCATACACCCCATGCTCGCCGCCACCGCCGCCCCCGGCATCGCCGCCGAGCACCAGGAGCTCATGTCGCGGTTCCCCAACGTGAACGGGCTCATCGTCCTGTGCATCGACGGCTTCCTGCCCGAGGAGACCGGGGGGACGGTCTCGCTGCGCTCGGACGGGCGGGTGCGCCTCGACTACCCCATCCGGCCGGAGATCTGGGAGGCGCTGCGCGAGGGAGCGAAGACCCTGGCGCGCATCCAGCTCGCCGCCGGGGCCGAGGCGGTCTACAGCCTCCACGAGGGCCCGGTGGTGATGCGGCGGGAGGCCGACGTGGCCCTGCTCGACCAGGCGCCCTGGCTCCCGGCCCGGGTGGGCCTCTTCAGCGCCCACGCCATGGGCGGCTGCGCCATGGGGGGCGACCCCAAGAGGAGCGTGGTGGACTCGCGGCTGAAGATGCACCACTACGAGAACGTGTGGGTGGTGGACGGGTCGGTCTTCCCCACCGGCCTGGGCGTGAACCCCCAGGAGACCATCTTCGCGCTGGCCCGCTGGGCGGCCGACCACGTGGCCGAGCGGGCCGGCTAGGCGCCGGGGACGGAGCGCCGGCCCGAGGAGGCTGCCATGGAGGGCATCGGCGGACGGGTGGCGCTGGTCACCGGGGGCGGGCGCGGCATCGGGCGCGCCGTGGCGCTGGCCCTGGCCCGGGCCGGGGCCAGCGTGGCGGTGGCGGCGCGCACCGTGCCCGAGATCGAGGCGGTGGCCGCCGAGCTGCAGGCCCTGGGGCGGCGGAGCCACTTCTTCCCGCTGGACGTGGCCGACCGGCGGGCCGTCGCCGCCGCGCCCGCCGAGGTGGAGCGGGCGCTCGGGCCGGTGGACATCCTGGTGAACAACGCCGCCATCCGCCTCTCCCGCCCGGTGCTGCGCACCGCCGACGAGCAGTGGGAGGGGGTGCTGGCGGTGAACCTGACCGCGCCCTTCCTGCTCACCCGCGCCTGCCTCCCCGGCATGCTCGATCGTCGCTGGGGGCGCATCGTCAACGTGGCCTCGGTGGCGGGACGGGTGGGCGTGAAGTACGCCGCGGCCTACGTGGCCTCCAAGCACGGCCTGCTGGGGCTCACCCGCACCGTGGCGCTGGAGGGGGCGCGCCAGGGCGTCACCGCCAACGCCATCTGCCCTTCCTGGACCGACACGCGCATGATGGCGGAGGCGGTGCAGGCCATCGTCGACGCCACCGGCCGCACCCCCGAGGAGGCCCGCGCCGCAATGCTGGCCGAGAACCCGCGCGGCCAGGCGGCCTCCCCCGAGGAGGTGGCGGAGGTGGCGGTGTGGCTGGCCTCCAACCCGGCCGTCAACGGCCAGGCCGTGAACGTGGACGGCGGCGAGGTCATGTCGTAGGGGATCGCGGTGGTGAAGCCTCGGTACCGCGGACACCACGGCCCCGCTTGACTCCACCGCCGGCTTCGGTTCCGATCCGGGGCTCCACTTTCCCAGGACGAGGGCCATGGAATCGACCAAGTACCTGCTCCCCGAGAGCCAGATCCCGACGCACTGGTACAACGTCGTCGCCGACTTGCCGGCCTCCCCGGCGCCGGTGCTGCACCCCGGGACCAAGCAGCCGGTGACGCCCGCCGACATGCTGCCGCTCTTCCCGCCCGGCCTCCTGGAGCAGGAGATGTCGGCGGAGCGGTGGATCAAGATCCCCGACGAGATCCGCCAGATCTACTCGCTGTGGCGCCCCTCCCCCCTCTACCGGGCGCGCCGGCTGGAGCAGGCCCTCGGGACCCCGGCCCGCATCTACTACAAGTACGAGGGGGTCTCGCCGGCCGGCTCGCACAAGCCCAACACCGCCGTGCCCCAGGCCTACTACAACAAGCTGGCCGGCACGAAGCGCATCGCCACCGAGACCGGCGCCGGGCAGTGGGGCTCGGCCATGGCCCTGGCCTGCCAGATGTTCGGGCTCCGGTGCACCGTCTACATGGTGAAGGTCTCCTTCGGCCAGAAGCCCTACCGCAAGTCGATGATGCAGCTCTGGGGCGCCGAGGTGCTGGCCTCGCCCTCCGACCGCACCAACGCCGGCCGCGGCGTCCTGGCCCAGGACCCGCAGAGCCCGGGCTCGCTCGGCATCGCCATCTCCGAGGCGGTGGAAGACGCCGCCACCCACGACGACACCCGCTACGCCCTCGGCAGCGTGCTGAACCACGTCTGCCTCCACCAGACGGTGATCGGGCTCGAGGCCAAGGAGCAGCTCAAGCTGGCCGGCGATTACCCCGATGTGGTCATCGGCTGCCACGGCGGCGGCTCCAACTTCTCTGGCATCGCCTTCCCCTTCGTGGCCGACAAGGCGGCCGGGAAGAAGGTGCGGGTGGTGGCGGTCGAACCGACCTCCTGCCCCACCCTCACCAAGGGGGTCTACGCCTTCGACTACGGCGACACCGCCAAGATGGCTCCCATCGCCAAGATGTACACCCTGGGCCACGACTTCATGCCCCCCGGGATCCACGCCGGCGGCCTGCGCTACCACGGGGCGGCCCCGCTGGTCTCGCTGCTGGTCCACCACCGGGTGGTGGAGGCCAGGGCGGTGGGGCAGCTGGCCTGCTTCGAGGCGGCGGTGCAGTTCTCTGGCACCGAGGCCATCATCCCGGCCCCCGAGTCCTCCCACGCCATCCGCGCCGCCATCGACGAGGCGCTGGAGGCGAAGAAGGAGGGGAAGCCGCGGGTCATCCTCTTCAACCTCTCCGGGCACGGTCACGTCGACATGGCCGCCTACGACGCCTACTTCGCCGGCCGGCTGGAGGACTTCGAGTACCCGGCCGCCAAGGTGCAGGAGTCGCTGAAGCACCTGCCCAAGGTCGCTCTCTGATCTGATCTCGTGCCGCTACCTGTGGGCCCGGGCCTGCCGCACCGGGGCGGTTGGCGTCTCCGCCCCCGCTCCGGGTACACTCCGCACGTGAACCCGACGTTCCCGGCCGGCCGCCGCGTCTTCGCCACCCTTCCCTGGAAGGGGGCGGTGCTGCGCGACGCGCGCCTGGACCGGCGCGGGCCGCCCCACCTCGAGGAGGTCACCCTCTCGGTGGTGTGGCCCGGCGGCCAACACGGCATCGTCGCCTTCCGCGACTGCTGGGCCTTCCAGGGGCGCTTGGGCCTGGGCCCGGGCGCGCCCGAGCCCATTCGCGGCGCCTGGGCCAGCGCCGCCGGCCGGCCCCGCCGCCCCTGGGTGGCCCTGTCGGCGCCTCCCGCCGGCCTGGTGGCCTTCACGGTGGAGCTGGCCAGCGGCGGGCGCCTCAGGATCTACGCCCGCGAGTGGGCCAGCCGGGCCATGGGCCCGAGGTAGCGGGCTCCTTCCTACAGGAAGAGATCGGGCGCCAGCTCGCCGCCGGGGGTGACGGCGTAGCGGGAGAGGTCGGTCATCCCCTCCTCCCGCAGCACTGCCTCGTCGATGAAGAAGTTGCCGCTGCAGCTTCGCGCCGGGCGCGTCAGGATGGCGTGCGCCGCCTCGGCCACGATCTCGGGGCGCCGGGCCATGCGCCGCAGCGGGTCCCCGCCGAGGAGGTTCAGAGCCGCGGTGTCGATGACGGTGCGCGGCCAGAGGGCGTTCACGGCGATGCCTTGCTGGCGCAGCTCCTCGGCCATCCCCAGCACGCACAAGCTCATGCCGTACTTGGCCATGGTGTAGGCCAGGTGCGGGGCGAACCAGCGCGGCGAGAGGTCGAGCGGCGGCGAGAGGTTCAGGATGTGGGGGTTGGCCGCCCGGGCCAGGTGCGGGATGCAGGCCTGCGAGCAGAGGAAGGTGCCGCGGGCGTTCACCTGGTGCATGAGGTCCCAGCGCTTGGCGGGGGTGTCGAGAGTACCGGCCAGGAAGATGGCGCTGGCGTTGTTCACGAGGACGTCGATGCCGCCGAAGCGCTCCACCGCCGCCTGCACCGCGGTCTGGATCTGCGCCTCGTCGCGGATGTCGAGGTGGAGCGCCAGCGCCTTGCCGCCGGCGCGCTCGATCTCCTCGGCGGCGCTGTGGATGGTCCCGGGGAGCTTGGGGTTCGGCACCTTGGACTTCCCGGTGACCACCACGTTGGCCCCGTCGCGCGCGGCCCTGAGGGCGATGGCGAGCCCGATGCCACGGCTCGAGCCGGTGATGAAGAGCGTCTTCCCCTGGAGCGTGCCCATGCTCGCCTCCTCCGTCCCTGGCCGCGCCGAGCATCCACGGCCGGCCTCCCCGGCGCAAGCGCTCGGGCGGGCCGCGGGCGCCCCCTTCGCGGCCCTGGCGTGGCGGTCGCGGTCCAGCCACGACGGGTTGCGTGTGGGACACGATATCGCCCCCAGGGATCGGCCCCCATCACTGATCTTCCGAGCAGGTGTAACCTGCCGCCAAGACTGGGCGTTCTTGACTTCTGGCTCCAATGGCCCTTAGATCCGGTCGCTGAGTGGGAAAGAGTGTCACATAGCGGATCTCTGCGGCAACCAGGGGTTGGCGGTGTTCTTCGGGACCTTCCAGCACGCCATCGACCAGAAGGGGCGCACCAGCCTCCCCGCCCGCTTCCGCGAGGCGCTGGCCCACGCCGGCGAGGCCAAGCTGGTGCTGACGCAGTACCCGCACTGGCGGTCGGTGCAGGCGCTGCCCATGTCGGTGTGGAAGGAGCTGGAGCGGAAGGTCCTGGAGGCGAGCCCGCTCGACGCCCGGGCCCAGCGCAACGTGCTGCGCTTCTACTCCACCGCCCAGGAGGTGGACCTCGACGTCCACGGCCGGGTGCTGGTGCCGCCCTCGCTGCGCGAGTACGCCGGCTTCCAGAAGGAGGTGGTGTGGGTGGGCATGGGGCGGGCCATCCACCTGTTCGACAAGGCGGTCTACGACGAGCAGATGTCCCGCCAGCTCGCCGAGGACGAGGTGGTCGACTTCTTCAAGTAGGAGCTCGCCATGCACGTCGTCGAGCAGAGCAGCGCACTCACCGTCATCCGGGCCTACGGCGAGCTCAAGCTGGCCGAGGTGGCCCGCATCGCCGCCGCCGCCGCCCGCGCCCGCGCCGCCGGGGGCGCGGTGGTGCTGGACCTGTCCCGCGTCACCCACCTCCACTACGCCGGGGCGCGCCTCCTGGGGGAGGTCCCCGGGATCCGGGCCGCCGGCGCCAGCCGCTACCTGCGCGACCTGTGCTACGCCGGGGGCGGCTTCGGCCGCCTCGAGTTCCACCGCGACGTCGCCGAAGCCGTGCGGGCTTCGTGAACGGGTTCGAGCATGAGCCGGTCCTCAGCGAGCCCGTCGCCTCGCTCCTGCGCCCCGCCCCGGGGCGGCTGCTCCTCGACGGCACCCTGGGGGGCGGCGGCCACTCGGAGCGCCTCCTCCTGGCGGGAGCCCGCGTGATCGGCCTCGACCGCGACCCCCGCGCCGTCGCCGCCGCCTCGGCGCGGCTGGCCCGCTTCGGCGAGGCCTTCCGGGCCCTGCGCGCCGACTTCCGCGATGCCCGGGGCGTGCTCGACTCGCTGGGCGTGGAGGGGGTGGACGGGGCCCTCCTGGACCTGGGGGTCTCCTCGCCCCAGCTCGACGACCCGGGGCGCGGCTTCTCCTTCCAGCGGGCCGGCCCGCTCGACATGCGCATGTCGGGCGAGGGCGAGACCCTGGGGGAACTGCTCGAGCGGCTCGACGAGCGCGAGCTCTGCCGGCTGCTCCGGGAGTACGGCGAGGAGCCCTTCGCCCGCCCCATCGCCCGCGCCGTGAAGCGCGCCGTGGAGCGGGAGGGGGCGGCCGGCCTCGACACCCGGCGCCTCGCCGAGATCGTGGCCGGCGCCATCCCGCGCCGGGCCTGGCCTCGCCGCATCCACCCGGCCACCCGCACCTTCCAGGCGCTGCGCATCGGCGTGAACGACGAGCTGTCGGCACTGGCCGCCTGGCTCACGTCCTTGCCGGCCATCTTGAACCCGGGCGGGCGGGCAGCCGCCATCTCCTTCCACTCGCTGGAGGACCGCATGGTGAAGCAGGCCTTCCAGCGCCTCACCCGGGCCTGCACCTGCCCGCCCGACCTGCCGGCCTGCGCCTGCGGGGCGCGGGCCACCTTCGCGGCGGTGACCCGCAAGGCGGTCATGCCCTCGGAGGCCGAGGCGGCCCGGAACCCGCGCGCCCGCAGCGCCAGGCTGCGCGCCGTGGAGAAGGTGCGCGCATGAGCCGCTCCCGCCGGGGAACGGGCGCGGCCCGGGTGCTCGCGGTGGCGCTGCTGTGCGCCCCGCTGGGCGCGGCCGGGGTGTTCCACGTCTGGACCCGCACCCGGGTGGTGGCCGCCGGCTACCAGCTGGCCCGGCTGCAGCGGGAGCACGACCGGCTCGCCGACGAGCGGGCCAGGCTGGTGATCGAGGTGGCGACGCTGCGCGCGCCGGGCCGGCTGGAGCGGTTCGCGCGCGAGCGTCTAGGGATGGCTCCGCCGGCACCGGGAGCGGTGGTGGCGTGGGTGTCGGGCGGGAAGGTGCTGGCGGGCGGGGTGGGTGGCGGCGGGGCAGGCCAGCGCACCGGGCCGGCGGAGCCTGTTTCCCGGCGGGCGGGCGGGGTGCGGCTGGCGCTCCGGCCCTCGCGGGCGCGACCCCCGGGGACCCCCTGAGATGCACTGGGGCACGGACCCGCGGCGGGCGCGCTGGATCGCCTTCCGCCTGGGCCTCGTGGGAGTCCTCTTCGCGGCCGCCTTCGCCCTGGTGCTGGGGCGGGCGGTGCAGCTTCAAGTCTTGCAGGGGGACCGGCTGGGCGGCCTGGCCCGGGATCAGTACCTGCGGGAGCTGGAGCTGAAGCCGCAGCGGGGGGTGATCACCGACCGCAACGGCTTCCCGCTCGCCGCCAGCGCCGAGGCCGACTCGGTGTTCGTCGATCCGCGCGAGCTGCTGGCCGGGCCCCGGCCGGCGGCGACCGTGTCCCGCCTGGCCCGGATGCTCTCGGTCGATACCCGGGCCCTGGAACGGCGCATCGAGCGCAGCAGCCGCTTCGCCTGGGTGAAGCGCCGGGTCTCTCCGTCCGAGTCCGAGGCGGTGCGGGCCCTCTCCCTGCCCGGGGTGGGGCTGGTCAAGGAGACGCGCCGCTACTACCCGCGCCGCGAGCTGGCCGGCCAGGTGCTGGGGCTGGTGGGCGACGACGGCGCCGGCCTGGAGGGCCTGGAGTACGCCCTCGACGACGCGCTGCAGGGGGAGCCCATGCGCGTCCCCAGCCTCCGCGACGCGCGCGGCCTGCACCTGCTCGGCGAGGCGCCGGCCCCGGAGCGGGTCCTCGCCGGGGCCCGCGTCGAGCTCGCCATCGACCAGGCGCTGCAGCACGTGGCCGAGCGGGCCCTGGCCCAGGCGGTGGCCCGGGCCCGCGCCGCTTCCGGCATGGCGGTGGCGGTCGACCCCCGCAGCGGCGAGATCCTGGCCCTGGCCAACGTGCCGGTGTGGAACCCCAACGCCTCGCGGCGCGGCGAGGAGATGCGCGACCGCGCCGTGCTCGACACCTTCGAGCCCGGCTCCACCGCCAAGGTCTTCGCGGTGGCCGGGGCCCTGGAGGCCGGGGCCATCCGGCCCCTGGAGCCGGTCTTCTGCGAGAACGGCGCCTTCACGGTGGGCGACCACGTGATCCACGACCACAAGGCGCTCGGCTGGACCGGCCCCTCGCGCATCCTGGCGGTGAGCTCCAACATCGGCGCCGTCAAGATCGCGCAGCGGCTCGGGCGCGAGCGGCTGCAGCGGACCCTGCTGGCCTTCGGCTTCGGCGAGCGGACCCAGGTGGGCCTGTCGGGGGAGCCGCGGGGCCAGGTCCCCTTCCCCCGCGCCGAGGTCTCGCTGGCCGCCATGAGCTTCGGCCAGGGATTCACCGCCACCGGGCTTCAGGTGACCATGGCCATGGCGGCAGTGGCGGGCGGTGGGACGCTCATGCGCCCCTGGCTGGTGAAGCGGGTGGTGGACCCGGCCTCGGGGCGGGTGCTCTCCGAGGCCACGCCCACCCCGGTGCGGCGGGTGGTCTCGCCGGCGGTGGCGGCCACGGTGAGCCGCTGGCTGGAGGGGGTGATCGCCGATGCCGACGGCACCGGCCGGCGGGCGCGGCTCGACGGCTGGCGCGCCGCCGGCAAGACCGGCACCGCCCAGAAGGCCGACGCCGTCTCCGGCGGCTACTCCGCCGACAAGCACTTCAGCTCCTTCGTGGGCTTCGCCCCGGCCGGAGCGCCGCGGGTGGTGGTGGGCGTGTTCGTGGACGAGCCCAGGGGGGAGATCTACGGCGGCGAGGTGGCGGCCCCGGTGTTCAAGGAGATCGCCGAGCACGCCCTGAAGGCCCTGGGGGTGCCGCCCGGCGAGGCGGTGGCCCGGGCTCCGGCGGCGCCCGCGCGCGCCGGGCCGGCGGCCCGGGAGCGTCCCGATCCCCCCGCGCTCACCGCGGCGCCGCGCCGGCCGGCCCGGGGCAGCGGCGTGGCCGTCCCCTCCGTGGAGGGGCTCTCGGCCCGCTCGGCGCTCAGGGCCCTCGAGTCCCTCGACCTCGGCGCCGACCTCGAGGGGAGCGGCCGGGTGGCGCGCCAGTCGCCGCGCCCGGGCGAGGTGGTGGAGCGCGGGGCCCGGGTCCAGCTCGTGCTGGCGCCGCCGCGGGGATGACGCGGCCAAAAAGCTGATTCCGATATCGGGGTCGGGCTAGGATGACCCTGGCCCGTGTCGCTCCGTACACGCCGCGCTTCAACCGCGCGGACGGGCGGAGGAATTTGGCTGGGACGGCGGTTGCATGGTAGTGGGCAGGGCAGTGCGGCGAGGGCATGAGGCTTTCCGAGGTCATGGCAGGGACGGGGGCGACGGGCGACCTGGGGCGGGACCCCGAGGTCCTGGCCCTCACGCCCGACTCGCGCGCCGTCCGGCCCGGCACCCTCTTCTTCGCCCTCCGGGGCACCCGCGCCGACGGCCACGACTTCGCCGCCGCCGCGGCCCGCGCCGGGGCGGTGGCGGTGGTGGCCGAGCGGCCGGTGGACGCCGGCGCGGCCCCGCTGCTCCTGGCGCCGAACGCCCGCCGGGCCATGGCCCTGGCGGCGGCGAGCTTCCACGGCCATCCCGGCCGTCGCCTGCTCCTCGCCGGCATCACCGGCACCAAGGGCAAGACCACGGTGACCTACCTGGTCGAGTCGGCGGCCGAGGCGGCGGGCGTGCCCTGCGGCGTCACGGGCACCGTCACCTGGCGCTGGCCGGGGGCGAGCCGCCCCGCCTCGCACACCACCCCGGAGTCCACGGATCTCCAGTCGGCCCTCTCGGAGATGGTCCGGGCCGGGGCGCGGCTCGGGGTGCTGGAGGTCTCCTCCCACGCCCTGGCCCAGGAGCGGGTGGCCGGCCTCGCCTTCCGGGCCGCCGCCTTCCTGAACCTCTCCCGCGACCACCTCGACTACCACCGCGACCTCGACGACTACTACCGGGCGAAGCGGCGCCTCCTCGCCGAGCACCTCGCCCCGGACGGCCTGGCGGTGGTGAACGCCGGCGACGAGCACGGGGCGCGGCTCGCCACCGAGCTCTCGGCGGCGGGACGGCGCCTGTGGCGCTTCGGCGTTCCCGGGGCCGAGCTTTCCGCCCGCGAGGCGCGGGTGGGGCTCCTGGGAATCGAGGCGGTTCTCCGGACGCCGGCCGGCGAGCTGGCGCTGCGCTCGCCGCTCACCGGCCGCCACAACCTCGAGAACCTGCTGGCCGCCGCCGGCCTGGCCCTGGGCCTGGGGCTCGAACCCGCCGCGGTGGCGCGCGGCCTCTCCGCCTCGAAGGGCGCCCCGGGGCGCCTGGAGCGCATCGAGAAGGGCGGCGTGGCCGCCTTCGTGGACTACGCCCACACCGACGCCGCCCTCAAGGCGGCCTGCGCCGCGCTCAGGGCGCTCGGCCCGCGCCGGCTCCTGGTGGTCTTCGGCTGCGGCGGCGACCGCGACCGGGGCAAGCGCCCGCTCATGGGGCGCGCCGCCGGCGACGCCGCCGACCTGGCGGTGGTGACGAGCGACAACCCGCGGAGCGAGGACCCGCTCGCCATCATCCAGGCCATCGTCCCCGGCGTGGAGGAGGCCGGCCTCTCCCGCCTCTCCCCCGCCGAGGCCCGAGCCGGGGCCCGCGGCTACCTCGCCGTCCCCGACCGGCGCGAGGCCATCGCCCTGGCGCTCTCGGCGGCGCGGCCCGGCGACGCGGTGCTCATCGCCGGCAAGGGGCACGAGGACTACCAGATCGTCGGCGCCGAGAAGCGCCACCTCGACGACCGGGAGGAGGCCCGCCGGGCCCTCGGCCTCGCATGAGCGCGCCCCGCTTCAGCGCCGAGGAGCTGGTCCAGGCCACCGGAGGGCGGTGGCTGGGCGGCGCGGGCGCATCCGCGCCGCCGGCGGGGGTGGTGGGCGTCTTCACCGACACCCGGAAGCCCGTGGCCGGCGCCTGCTTCGTGGCGCTCCGGGGCGAGCGCTTCGACGCCCACGACTTCCTCCAGGAGGCCGCCCGCGCCGGGGCGGCCTGCGCGGTGGTGGCCGAGGCCCGGGCCGCGGACGTCGCCGCGGCCGGCCTGCCACTCCTGGCCGTGCCCGACACCCTGGCCGCCCTGGGGGCCCTGGCCCGCCACCACCGCCGCCGCTTCCGCGTCCCGCTGGTGGCCGTGACCGGCTCGAACGGCAAGACCACCACCCGCGAGATGGTGGCCGCCATCCTGGCCACCCGCGGGAAGGTGCTCAAGTCGGAGGGCAACCTGAACAACGAGGTCGGCGTGCCGCTCACCCTGCTCGGCCTCGGCCCGGAGCACGAGGCGGCGGTGGTGGAGATGGGCATGAACCACCCCGGCGAGATCGCGCGCCTCTGCGCCATCGCCGAGCCGCAGGTGGGGGTGGTCACCAACGCCGCCCCGGCGCACCTCGAGGGGCTCGGCTCCGTCGAGGCCGTCGCCGACGCCAAGGCCGAGCTGTACCGCGGCCTGCCCCCGGGCGGCATCGCGGTGGCCAACGCCGACGACGCCCGCATGCTCCGTCGCGCCCAGGAGAGCGGGCGCCACCTCATCACCTTCGCCCGCGGCCGCGGCCGGCGCGGCGACGTGGTGCTGCTGGAGGTGCTCTCCCACGGCGAGGAGGGGATCGCCTTCCTGCTCGGCATCGGCAACCGGGAGGTCGAGGTCCGCCTCTCGCTGGTGGGCGAGCACAACGCCACGAACGCCGCCGCGGCCGCGGCCGCCGCGGTGGCGCTCGGCTGCACCGACCGGGAGATCGCCAGGGGCCTCTCCGCGGTCCGCCCGGTGGGGCGGCGCCTGCGCCTCGAGCCGCTTCCCTCCGGCGTCTTCCTGGTGGACGACTGCTACAACGCCAACCCGCTCTCCATGGGGGCGGCGCTCTCCACGCTGGCGGCGCTCAGCGCCTCCCGCGGCGGCCGGCCGGCGGCGGTGCTCGGCGACATGCTGGAGCTGGGGGCGGCCGAGGCCGAGGCCCACCGCGAGCTGGGCGCCGCCGCGGCCCGGACCGGCCTCTCCTGGCTCGCCGCCTTCGGACCGCGATCGCGCGCCACCTTCGAGGCGGCCCGGGCCGGGGGGCTCGCCGACGGGGCCGCCTTCCACACCGAGGACGTGGCGGCCCTCACCGCCTTCGTCAAGGAGCGGCTGCGCCCCGGGGACGTGCTCCTGGTCAAGGGAAGCCGCGGCATGCGGCTGGAACGGCTCGTCGAGGCCCTGCGCTAGATGCTCTACCACCTCCTCTACCCGCTGGCGGGCAAGTTCACGGTCCTGAACGTGTTGCGCTACCCCTCCTTCCGCATCGTGGCGGCGGGGCTCACCGCACTCCTGCTGGGGCTGCTCCTGGGTCCCACCTTCATCGAGCGCATGCGCCGGCTGCAGTACGGGGCCTCCAACGTCCGCGAGGACACCCCCGAGGGCCACCAGGAGAAGGCCGGGACCCCCTCCATGGGCGGGGCCCTCATCCTCTTCGCACTGGTGGTGGCCACCCTGCTCTTCGCGAATCTCGAGAACCGGCTGGTGTGGTCGGTGGTGGCGGTGACCCTGGGCTTCGGCGCCATCGGCTTCGCCGACGACTACCTCAAGATCACCCACAAGAACTCCAAGGGGCTGGCCGGCCGCCGCAAGCTGCTCTTCCAGCTCCTGGTGGTGCTGGCGGTGTACTACGGGCTGCTCACCGACTGGAACTTCCGCCTAGAGCCGCGCTTCCCCTTCCTCTCGGTGGGGAGCTTCGTCGACCTGCACCTCACCCTGCCCTTCGTCCCCACCCGCTACTTCGAGCCCTCGCTGGGCTTGGCCTACATCCCCTTCATGCTGCTGGTGATCGTCGGCACCTCCAACGCCGTGAACCTCACCGACGGGCTGGACGGCCTGGCCATCGGGCCGAGCATCGTCTCCTCCATGACCTTCCTCGTTCTCTCCTACGTGGCGGGCACCACCATCGCCGGCTTCAGCCTGGCGGCCTACCTGCGCATCCCCCAGATCCCGGGGGCGGAGGAGCTGGCGGTCTACTGCGCCGCCATGGCCGGGGCCGGGGTGGCCTTCCTCTGGTACAACACCTACCCGGCCTCGGTCTTCATGGGGGACGTGGGGGCGCTGGCCATCGGCGGCGGGCTGGGGACGCTGGCGGTCCTCACCAAGAACGAGGTGGTCTCGGCCATCCTGCACGGGGTCTTCCTGGCCGAGACCGTGAGCGTCATCCTGCAGGTGGGGCACTTCAAGACCACCGGCCGGCGCCTCTTCCGCATGGCCCCCATCCACCACCACTTCGAGCTCAAGGGATGGGCCGAGCCCAAGATCATCGTCCGCTTCTGGATCATCTCCATCATGCTGGCGCTGGTGGCGCTCATGTCCCTGAAGCTGCGGTGACCCCCGTGCCCCTCGACCTCCAGGGAAGGAAGGTGCTGGTGGTGGGACTCGCCCGGAGCGGAGTGGCGGCGGCGCGCCTGGCCCAAAGCCGTGGGGCCCGCGTCACCGTCACCGACCGGCGCGCCGCCACCGAGCTCGCCGCGGCGGTGCGGGCGCTCGGCACCGCCGGGGTGGCCTACGCCCTGGGCGGCCACGACGAGCGGGACTTCACTTCGGCCGATCTGGTGGTGGTCTCGCCGGGCGTGCCCCTGGCCCTGCAGGAGATCGGGGAGGCGCGCCGCCAGGGGGTGCCGGTCCTGGGCGAGGTGGAGCTGGCCTGGCGCTTCCTCCCGCCGGTGCCGCTCCTGGCCGTCACCGGCACCAACGGCAAGTCCACCACCACCGCCCTCTGCGGGGCGCTCCTCCGGCAAGACCGGCGCGCCTTCGTGGGCGGCAACCTGGGCACGCCGCTCAGCGAGCACTTGCTCTCGGGCCGCCCCGTTGACGCGGTGGTGCTGGAGCTGTCTTCCTTCCAGCTGGAGGGGATCGAGCGGCTCCGCCCGGCGGTGGCGGCGGTGCTGAACGTCACCCCGGACCACCTCGACCGCTACCGCGACCTCGACGCCTACGCGCTCGCCAAGGCCCGCATCGTGCTGAACCAGCAGCCGGGTGACTTCGCGGTGGCGAACGCCCGCGACCAGCGCGCCCTTTCCATCGCGCGCGCCTCCCGCGGCCAGGCGGTGACCTTCGGCCTCGGGCCCGCGGCGCAGGGCCAGGCGCGCGACCCCTGGGACGGGAGCGGGGCGGCCGCCGAGGTCCCGCTCGCCTGGACGCCGGCACAGGGGCCGGGCGAGGCCTACTTCGTCCGCACCCGGGCGCTGCGCGGCCGCCACAACCGCGAAAACGCCCTGGCGGCGGTGGCCTGCGCCCGCCTGCTGGGCGTGCCGCCTCCGGCGGTCCAGGCCGGGCTCGACGAGTTCCCCGGCCTGCCGCACCGGCTGGAGCTGGTGGCCGAGCGCGGCGGCGTGGAATGGGTGAACGACTCCAAGGCCACCAACGTCGACTCGACGCAGGTAGCGCTCCTCGCCTTCCCGGCCGGCCGCCCCTCGATGGTGCTGCTCATGGGCGGGCGCGGCAAGCGCGCCCCCTACGCGCCGCTGCGCGACCTCTTTCAGGGGCGGGTCAAGGCCCTCCTCACCCTGGGCGAGGATGCTCCGGCCATCGAGCGGGAGCTCTCCGGCCTCTGCCCGGTGCATGGGTGCGGCGACCTCCCCGCCGCGGTGCGGCGGGCGTCCCGCCTGGCCGGCGCGGGGGACGTGGTGCTGCTCTCCCCCGCCTGCGCCAGCTACGACCAGTTCAAGAACTACGAGGAGCGCGGCGAGGCCTTCCGCCGCCTCGTCGCGGAGCTCGACCGGCCGTGACCCGAGAGCGCATCCCCGCCCGCCCCACCCCCGTCCCCGGCGTCGACCCGTGGATCGTGGGCGCGGTGCTGCTCCTCACCGCCCTGGGCGCGGTGATGGTCTACTCCGCCAGCGCCGTCACCGCCGAGGCCCGGGTCCACGACCAGTTCTGGTACCTGAAGCGGCAGCTCCTGGCCGCCGCCATCGGCCTCTCCCTCATGGTGGCGGTGGTGAAGGTCGGCTACCGGCGCCTCGAGTCCCTGGCCGGCCCGCTCCTGCTCGCCACCCTGGTGGCGCTGGTGCTGGTGATGATCCCCGGGGTGGGGCGTACCGCCGGGGGCGCGCGCCGCTGGCTCGACCTGGGCCCGGTGGCCTTCCAGCCCGCCGAGGCCGCCAAGGTGGCCCTGGTGCTGTGGCTGGCGCGGTCGCTGGCGCGGCAGCGCGACAAGGTGCGCATCTTCTCGGTGGGGTTCCTGCCCCACGCCCTGGTCACCGGGGTGATGGTGGTGCTGGTGCTCCTGGAGCGCGACCTGGGCACGGCGGTGCTCCTGGTGCTCCTGCTCTTCGCCATGCTCTTCGCCGCCGGAACCAGGCTCGGGTTCCTGCTGGGCGCCCTGCTGCTGGCGCTGCCTTTGGCCTGGACCCTGGTGGCCGGCACCCCCTACCGCATGCAGCGCATCGCCGCCTTCCTCGACCCCTGGCAGCACCGCGAGGGGGTGGGCTTCCAGATCGTCGAGTCGCTCATCGGCATCGGCAACGGCGGCTGGCTGGGCCAGGGCCTGGGCGAGGGGAAGGGCAAGCTCTTCTACCTGCCGGCGGCCCACACCGACTTCATCGCCGCGGTGGTGGCCGAGGAGACCGGGCTCCTCGGGGTGACGCTGGTTCTCGGCCTCTACGCGGTGCTGGTGTGGCGCGGCCTGCGCGCCGCCCGGGACGCCGCCGACGGCTTCGCCTGCTTCGCCGCCCTGGGGGTCACCACCCTCGTCGGCGCCCAGGCCCTCGTGAACCTGGCGGTGGTGTTCGGGCTCCTGCCCACCAAGGGGCTCACCCTGCCCTTCGTCTCCTATGGCGGCAGCTCGCTCGCGACCCTGCTCCTGGCCGCCGGGGTGCTGGCCTCGGCGAGCACCGGGCGCGGGGGCTTCCTGCGGCGCGGCCCGCAGGCGGTGCGGGTACGCCCGGGAGCCGCGGCCGGGGAGGCAGCCCGGCCATGAGGCTGCTCGTCGCCGGCGGCGGCACCGGTGGCCACGTCTTCCCGGGCATCGCCCTGGCCGAGGAGGTGGTGACCCGCCACCCCCAGAACGACGTGGTCTTCGTGGGGACCTCCCGGGGCCTGGAGGCGGCGGTGGTGCCGGCGGCCGGGTTCCCCTTCGAGCGCATCGACGTGCGGGGCCTCAAGGGCAAGGGGGCCTCGGCGGTGCTGCAGGGGCTCCTCCTCCTCCCGCGGGCGCTGTGGCGCTCGCTCCTCGCCCTGCGGGCCTGGCGACCCGACGTGGTGGTGGGGGTGGGCGGCTACGCCTCCGGGCCGGTGGTGCTGGCGGCCTGGCTCCTGCGCATCCCCACCGCGGTGCAGGAGCAGAACGCCGTGGCCGGGCTCACCAACCGCGTGCTGGGCCTGTTCGTGAAGGCGGTCTTCACCGCCTTCCCCGAGGCGGCCCGGCACTTCGCCCGGCACAAGGTGTTCCAGCTGGGGAACCCCATCCGCAAGGCGCTGCTGGAGAACTACATGCGCCCCCGCCTCCGCCACGAGCGGCTCACGGTGCTCGTCTTCGGCGGCTCGCAGGGGGCCCACGCCCTCAACATGCGCGTCATCGAGGCGCTGCCGCACCTCCACGACCTGCGCGACCGGCTGCGCCTCGTCCACCAGACCGGGGCCCGCGACCGCGAGGCGGTGGAGAATGGCTACCGGGCGGTGGGCTTCGAGCCGGACGTGCGCGACTTCATCACCGACATGAGCCAGGCCTACGCCGAGGCCGACCTGGTGGTGTGCCGCGCCGGGGCCACCACCCTGGCCGAGCTGGGCGTCTGCAAGAAGGCCTCCATCCTCGTCCCCTTCCCGGCCGCCGCCGACAACCACCAGGTGCTGAACGCCAGGAGCCTGGTGGACGCCGGGGCGGCGGTGATGATTGAGGAGCGGGACCTCACCGGGGAGCTCCTGGCCGGGGAGATCCGCTCCATCCTGCTCCACCCGGAGCGGCGCGAGCGCATGGAGATGGCCGCCGGGCGCCTCGGCAACCCGCAGGCGGCGAGCGAGATCGCCGACGTGTGCACCGAGCTGGCGGAGCGCCGCTGGGGCTCGCCGCAGGGCCAGGACCGCGGGCCCGGGTTCCGGCCGTCGCGGCCGCTCGCGCTCGCGCCCCCCGGCCCGAGGAGCCGCCCGTGACCCTGTTCCGCTCCCGCTCCCCCAGGATCCACTTCGTGGGCATCGGCGGCATCGGCATGAGCGGCATCGCCGAGGTGCTCCTGAACCTGGGCTACGCCGTCTCCGGCTCGGACCTGAAGGAGTCGGAGATCACCCGGCGCCTCTCGGGCCTGGGCGGCCGCATCCGCCGCGGGCACGCCGCCGAGAACCTGGGCGACGCCGACGTGGTGGTGATCTCCTCGGCGGTGCGCCGCGACAACCCCGAGGTGGTGGCGGCCCGCGCTCGGCAGATCCCGGTCATCCCCCGCGCCGAGATGCTGGCCGAGCTGATGCGCCTGAAGCACGGGGTGGCCATCGCCGGCTCGCACGGCAAGACCACCACCACCTCCCTGGCGGCGCACCTCCTGGCCCACGCCGGCATGGACCCCACCGCGGTGGTGGGCGGCAAGGTCAACACCTTCGGCTCCAACGCCAAGCTGGGCAAGGGCGACTACATGGTGGTGGAGGCCGACGAATCGGACGGCTCCTTCCTGCGCCTCACCCCCACCCTGGCAGTGGTCACCAACATCGACCCGGAGCACCTCGACTACTGGAAGACCGAGGCGGCGCTGCGCCGCGGCTTCCTCGACTTCCTGGAGCGGGTCCCTTTCTACGGGCTGTGCATCCTGTGCCTCGACCACCCTACCGTGCAGTCGCTGCTCCCCGACCTGGAGCGGCGGGTGGTCACCTACGGCGAGTCGCCGCAGGCCGACTACCGCGCCGCCGGCATCGAGGTCTCGGGGCCGGCGGTGTCCTTCGAGGCCCTGCGGCGCGGCGCCTCGCTGGGGCGCTTCCGGGTGGGGATGGTGGGGCGCCACAACGCCCTGAACGCGCTCGCCACGGTGGCCCTGGGCGACGAGCTGGGCATCCCGCTGGAGGTGACCCGCGAGGCCCTGGCGTCCTTCAAGGGAGTGCAGCGCCGCTTCACGGTGCGCGGCGAGGCCGGCGGGGTGACGGTGGTGGACGACTACGGCCACCATCCGGCCGAGGTCCGGGCCACCCTGCGCGGCGCCCGCGAGGCCTTCGGCCGCCGGGTGGTGTGCCTCTTCCAGCCCCACCGCTACACCCGCACCCGCGACCTCATGGAGGACTTCGCCACCGCCTTCAACGACGCCGACGTGCTCCTCCTCACCGAGATCTACGCCGCCTCCGAGGACCCCATCCCCGGCGTCAGCGGGGCGGCGCTCTGCGAGGCGGTGCGGGCCCGCGGCCACCGCGACGTCACCTTCGTGCCGGAGCGCTCGCGCCTCGCCGAGGCGGCCCGGGCGCGGGTGAAGGCGGGCGACCTGGTGCTGACCCTGGGCGCCGGCGACATCACCGCCTCCGGGCCGGAGCTGCTCTCGCTCCTGGAGCGCCCGTGACGCCCGCCGCCGCCGGCCCGACCCCCGACTGGCGCGACGAGGTGGCGGCGCTCGTCCGCGGCGAGTGCCTGCGCGACGCGCCGCTCGCCCCCCGCACCTCCATCCGGGTGGGTGGCCCGGCCGACCTGCTGGTGCGCCCGGCCGACGCCGCGGACCTCTCCGCGCTGCTCGCGGCCTGCCGGCGCCTCTCGGTGCCGGTGACGGCCCTCGGCGGCGGCGCCAACCTGCTCGTCGCCGACCGCGGCATCCGCGGGGCGGTGGTGCGCCTCCCGCCCGACTTCGGGGAGGAGGACGGCCAGGGCGGGCGCCTGGTCCTCTCCGCCGGCGCGCCCACGAGCCGCCTCGTCCAGCGCGCCCAGGACCGCGGCCTCGTGGGCTGCGAGTTCATCGCCGGCATTCCCGGGACGCTCGGCGGCGCGGTGGCCATGAACGCCGGCACGAAGATCGGCGAGATGGAGGACGTGGTGAGCCGGGTGGAGGTGGCGACGCCGGAGGGGGCGCGTTGGATCGAGGCCCGCGACCTGGGCTTTGCCTACCGTACCTGCCGGCTCCCGCCCGGGGCGGTGGTCACGCGGTTGGAGCTTCGGCTTCGTCCGGGCGACGTGGCCGCGAGCCGCGCCGCCATGGAGGCCGACAAGGACTACCGGCGCCGCACCCAGCCGCTCACCCAGCCGACGTTCGGATCGACCTTCCGGAACCCGCCGGGCGACCACGCCGGGAGGCTCATCGAGGCGGCGGGCCTCAAGGGCCACCGCCTCGGCGGGGCCGCCTGGTCGGACGTCCACGCCAACTTCGTGGTGAACCTCGGGGGCGCCACCGCCGTCGACTGCCTGGCGCTCATCCGCCTGGCGCGCCGCACCGTGCGGGAGCGGTTCGGCGTGGAGCTCGAGCTGGAGGTCCGCCTCGCCGGGGACTTCGGGGAATCGATCGACCTGTAGGGCGGGGGCTCGTCCCCCGCCAGGAAAGGATGGGACATGGGCCGCTGGACCGGGAAGAAGGTGGCGCTGCTCTACGGAGGCCGCTCCAGTGAGCGGGACGTGTCGCTGAAGAGCGGCGCCGGCTGCGCCGAGGCGTTGCGCTCGAAGGGCTACGAGGTGACCCTGGTGGACGCCGACCTCGAGGTGGCCGACCGCCTGCGCGAGGTGAAGGCCGAGGTGGCCTTCATCGCCCTGCACGGCCGCTACGGCGAGGACGGCTGCATCCAGGGACTGCTCGAGTCGATGGGGATCCCCTACACCGGCTCGGGCGTGCTGGCCTCCGCGCTGGGCATGGACAAGGTCATGTCCAAGCTGCTCTTCAGGGACGCCGGCCTCTCGCTCGCCGAGTACCGGGTGTTCCCCAAGGAGCGGGCCTCCACCATCTCGGTGGCCGACCTCCCCTTCGGCCTGCCGGCGGTGGTGAAGCCCTCCCACGAGGGGTCCAGCGTCGGCGTGCAGATCGTGAAGGACGCCGAGTCGCTGGCGCCGGCCTGCGTCGAGGCGGCCCGCTGGAAGGGCGACATCATCGTGGAGCGGTTCGTCAAGGGGAAGGAGATCCAGGTGGCGGTCCTGGACGACGAGGCGCTCGGCGCCATCGAGGTGGTGCCGGCGCGCGAGTTCTACGACTACGCCGCCAAGTACACCGCCGGGACCACCCAGTACTTCTACCC
>DASRTO010000014.1:0-1604 GCA_035655915.1 Anaeromyxobacteraceae bacterium | reverse complement strand
GCTGGCGCTCCGGTCGCGAGGGGTGTCCGAGCTGGTGGAGTCGGCCTCGGCCTTCGGCGGCGCCGGCGTGCTGGTCACGGTTTCCTTCGGCCTCTTCACCCGCCTCGGCGGGCCCCGGACCGCCCTGGCGACGCTCCTCGGTAGCGCCGCCAGTTACGCGGGCCTCGCCGCCTGGGGCTTCCCGTGGCCGTTCCTGGCCTCACTGGGGGTGGCCATGGCCCTGTACCTCGGCGGGGCGGCCGGCGGACTCCTCCAGGCGCGAATCGCAAGGCGGCCCGCGCCCACGGCATGACAGCCGGCCCGAACGACGCGCTGCGTCGTAGGGGTTCGGCCTCCCCATCCGGACCCCCGGAAGGCTGGTCCCGAAAGGGAAAAACCACCCCAGGACACGCGGGCTTGACTCCGGGGGTCGGGCCTGTTACCTAGTCTCCGACATTTTCGCCCCCGGGTTTCCGGGTCACGAAAGTGGGCAGCCGTGCCCACTTTTTCTTTTTCCGGAACATGACGGCCATCGTCAGCGACAAGACCGCAGAGCGAGCCTGGACGCTCCTCGAGCCAGTCCTCTTGCGCGACGGCTACGAGATCGTCGAGGTCGAGTTCGCCCGCGAGGCCGGGGGCTGGGTGCTGCGCATCTACGTGGACCGGCCCGGGGGGGTGACCATCGACGACTGCCAGGCGGTGAGCCGGACGGTGGATCCCATCCTGGAGGTGGAGGACCTGGTGGAGGGCGCCTGGCACCTGGAGGTCAGCTCTCCCGGGCTCGACCGGCCCCTGCGCAAGCCGGCCGACTTCGCCCGCTTCGCTGGCGAGCGCGTCAGGGTCCGGACCCACGCGCCGGTGGAGACCGGGACCGGCCCGCGCCGGAACTGGAGCGGCATCCTCAAGGGCTTCCGGGACGGGATGGTGGAGGTCGACGTGGACGGTCGGCTCCACCGCATCCCGCACCATCAGATCGCCAAGGCGCACCTCGAGTACGACTTCGAGGCCGAGCTGAGGCGCAAGGAGTAGCCATGCCCGAGAGCGTCAACCTGAACCTCATCCTCGACCAGGTCGCCAAGGACAAGGGGCTCGACCGCATCCGGCTGGTGGAGATCCTCGAGGAGGCCATCGCCACCGCCGCCAAGAAGCACTTCGGCATGGAGCGGAACCTCAAGGCCCATTTCGACGACGAGAAGGGCGGGATCGACCTGTTCCAGGTCCTCACCATCGTCGACGACCCGACCCCGGAGAACCCCCTCCCCGACCCGGTCAACATGATCCCGGTCTCGGTGGCGCGGGAGCGCGGCATCGAGGTGGAGGCCGGCGACGAGCTGGACTTCCCCATCTACTACCGCCCCGAGGACGAGGCCGAGGCCAAGGCCCAGGACGAGCAGTGGGGCGACCTGCTCAGGCTCAAGACCTTCCGCCGCTCCTTCGGCCGCATCGCCGCCCAGACCGCCAAGCAGGTGATGATCCAGGGCACGCGCAACGCCGAGCGCGAGAACGTCCACAACGAGTACAAGGACCGCAAGGGCGAGGTCATCACCGGCATCGTGCGCCGCTTCGAGCGGGGCAACGTCATCGTGGACCTGGGGCGCGCCGAGGCGGTGCTGCCGGTGCGCGAG
>DASRTO010000013.1:0-5754 GCA_035655915.1 Anaeromyxobacteraceae bacterium | reverse complement strand
GCCATCGAGCGCCGGTTCGAGGAGCTGACCCTCCAGCTCTCCGACCCGGCGGTGGCCGGCTCGGGCGACCGCTTCCGCAAGGTCTCCAAGGAGCGGGCCCAAATCGAGCCCTCGGTGAACTCGCTGCGGGCCTGGCGGGCGCTCACGAAGGACATCGAGGACAACCGGGGGCTGCTCGAGGAGAAGGACCCCGACTTGCGCCAGATGGCCAAGGAAGAGCTGGCCCAGCTCGAGCCGCGGGTGGCGCCGGCCGAGGAGCAGCTCAAGGCCTTCCTGGTGCCGCGCGACCCCGACGACGACAAGGACGTGATCCTGGAAGTCCGCGCCGGGGCGGGCGGCGACGAGGCCGGGCTGTTCGCGGCCGAGCTGTTGCGCCTCTACCTGCGCTACGCCGAGCGCCGGCGCTGGAGGTGCGAGATCGCCGACACCTCGCCGGGGGCCCTCGGGGGGGTGAAGGAGGCGGTGGTCAACATCGCCGGCGACGCGGTCTACTCCTGGCTCAAGTACGAGTCGGGGGTGCACCGGGTGCAGCGGGTGCCGGCCACCGAGGCCCAGGGGCGCATCCACACCTCCACCGTCACCGTGGCCGTGATGCCCGAGGCCGAGGACATCGACGTCCAGCTGAACCCCGCCGACGTGGGGATGGACGTCTTCCGCTCCACCGGCTCGGGGGGGCAGTCGGTGAACACCACCGACTCGGCGGTGCGCCTCACCCACAAGCCCACCGGCATCGTGGTGAAGTGTCAGCAGGAGAAGAGCCAGCTCAAGAACCGCAACATGGCCATGCGCATGCTGCGCGCCCGGCTCTACGAGATCGAGATGGAGAAGCAGCGCTCGGCCCGCGACGCCGCGCGCAAGAGCCAGGTGGGCACCGGCGACCGCTCCGAGAAGATCCGCACCTACAACTTCCCGCAGGACCGCCTCACCGACCACCGCATCAACTACACCCGCCACAACCTCCCGGCGGTGATGGACGGCGACGTGCAGGACGTCATCGACGCCTGTCGCACCTTCTTCGCGGCGCGCGCCCTCGAGGAGGCGTCGCGCCCGGAGGGGCCCGGCGACCCGGAGAAGCCGGCCTAGTGGCCGAGACCTGGACGCCGCTCAAGCTGGTGGCCTGGACCCAGGGCTACTTCGCCCGGGCCGGGGTGGACTCGCCGCGCCTCACCGCCGAGCTCTTGCTGGCCCACGCCCTCTGCTGCGACCGGGTGCGGCTGTACCTCGACTTCGACAAGCCGCTCGGCGAGGAGGAGCTCACCGCCTACCGGGAGCTGGTGAAGCGGCGCGCCGCCGGCGAACCCACCGCCTACCTGACCGGCCGCCGGGACTTCTTCGGCCGGACCTTCAGGGCCGACCGCCGGGCCCTCATCCCCAGGCCGGAGACGGAGCTGCTCGTCGAGGCGGCGCTGGCGGCGCTGCCGCAGGACGGGGCGCTCCTCGACCTGTGCACCGGCTCGGGGTGCGTGGGCGTCACCGTGGCCCTGGAGCGCCCCCGGGCGCGGGTGGTGGCGGTGGACCTCTCCGGCGAGGCGCTGGCCCTGGCCGGCGAGAACGCCCAGGCCCTCGGCGCCCGCGTCGAGCTGCTCCAGGGCGACCTGTACCACCCGCTGCCCCCGGATCTCCGCTTCGACGTGATCGCCGCCAACCCTCCCTACGTTCCGAGCCCCGAGGTGGCCTCGCTGGCCCGGGAGCTTTCCCACGAGCCGGCCCTGGCCCTCGACGGCGGCGAGGGGGGCCTGGCGGTGGCGCGGCGGGTGGTGGCCGGGGCCCCGGCCCGGCTCGGGCCCGGGGGGACGCTGGTCGTGGAGATGCACGAGAGCCATGGGGAGAGCTTGCCGCGCCTGTGCCTCCAGGCCGGCTTCGAGCGCGCCGAGGCCCGGCGGGACCTGGCCGGGCTGTGGCGCTACGCGGTGGCGCGCCTGCCGGGCGGCTCGGGCGCCCAGGGGACCGGCGCCGAGGCTGCCGGCGCGCCCGGCCTCGGCTAGAATGCCGCCCTTCCCAGAGGAGCCGAGTGGACAAGATCGTGGTGGAGGGCGGCGTCCCGCTCAGGGGAACCGTCGCCGTGTCGGGGGCCAAGAACGCCGCGCTGCCGGTGATGGCGGCCGCGCTGCTGGCCGAGGGCGACCACGTGGTCCGCAACGTCCCCGACCTGGCCGACGTGCGCACCATGGGGCGGCTCCTCACCCACATGGGCTGCGAGGTGGGGCGGGGCGCCGGCGGCGACGGGCGCGCCGTGGCCGTGCGCGTGCGCGGCTCGGTCCGCCCCGAGGCCCCCTACGACCTGGTGCGCACCATGCGGGCCAGCGTGGTGGCGCTGGGGCCGCTGCTGGCCCGCTGCGGCCAGGCCCGGGTCTCGCTCCCGGGCGGCTGCGCCATCGGGGCGCGCCCCATCGACCAGCACCTGAAGGGCCTGGCGGCCCTGGGCGCGGAGATCCGCCTGGAGCACGGCTACGTGCAGGCCCGCGCTCCCTCGGGCCGGCTCAGGGCCGCTACCTTCGTCTTCGAGGGCCAGACCGTCACCGGCACCGAGAACGTGCTCATGGCGGCGGTGCTGGCCGAGGGGCGCACCGTGCTCGGCAACTGCGCCCGCGAGCCGGAGGTGGTGGACCTGGCCGGCGCCCTCACCGCCATGGGCGCCCGCATCGCCGGGGCCGGCACCTCCGAGATCCGCATCGACGGGGTGGAGCGGCTCTCGCCGCTCGACTGGTCGGTGATCCCGGACCGCATCGAGGCCGGCACCTTGCTCGTGACCGGGGCCCTGCCCGGGAACGACGTGGTGGTGGAGGGGTGCCTCCCGGCGCACCTGGAATCGCTGCTGGAGAAGCTGCGCGAGAGCGGCGCCGCCGTCGACCCGGTCCCAGGCGGCCTGCGCGTCCGCGGCGGCGGCCGGCCGCGGCCCGCCGACGTCCGCACCGCCCCCTTCCCGGGCTTCCCCACCGACATGCAGGCCCAGATGATGGTGCTCCTGGCGCTGGCGGACGGCTCCTCCCGCGTCACCGAGACGGTCTTCGAGAACCGTTACATGCACGTGCTGGAGCTGCAGCGCCTGGGCGCCGACATCACCGTGGACGGCAAGGTGGCGCTGGTGCGGGGCGTGCCGGCGCTCTCCGGGGCGCCAGTCATGGCCAGCGACCTCCGGGCCTCGGCGGCCCTGGTGCTGGCCGGGCTCGCCGCCGGCGGCACCACCGAGGTACGGCGCGTCTACCACCTCGACCGCGGCTACGAGCGGTTGGAGCAGAAGCTCCTGCCGCTGGGGGCCCGCATCCGGCGGGTGGCGCAGTGATGGCGGCGACGACCCGCGTCGAGCCTGGGTGGGGTACGAGCCCCCGCCCTACGGCCCGTAGGGCGGGTCCTTGTGGCCCGCCGGCGGCAGGGCCGCCGGATCCAATCGTGCGGGGGCGGCCATGACCGGAGGCCTGCTGACGGTGGCAGTGCCCAAGGGAAGGCTGCTGGAAGAGTCGTCCGAGCTGTTCCAGCGGGCGGTGGGCGTCTCGCCGGCGGGGCTGCTGCAGGGGACGCGCCGGCTCGCCGCCGAGGCCCCCCAGGCCGGCCTGCGCTTCATCTCCATCCGCGCCGCCGACGTGGCGAGCTACGTCGAGCACGGAGCCGCCGAGCTGGGCGTGGCCGGCCTGGACCTGCTGCGCGAGGAGCCGCGCGACCTCTACGAGCCGCTGGACCTCGGCATCGGCCGCTGCCAGGTGGTGGTGGCCCGCCCCCGGGCGGCGCGCCCCCTGCCCCGGGGCGTCGCCCCGCGCGTGGCCACCAAGTACCTGAACCTCGCCACCGCCTGGTTCGCCCGCAAGGCCCTGCCGGCCGAGATCATCCCCCTGCACGGGTCGATCGAGGTGGCGCCGGCGCTGGGGCTGGCCGACCTGATCGTGGACATCACCGAGACCGGCGAGACGCTGCGCGCCAACGGCCTCCGGGTGGAGGAGGTGGTGCTGGAGGTGAGCGCCCGCCTGGTTGTGAACCGCGTGGCGCTGAAGCTCCAGCCCGAGCGGCTGCGGCGGCTGGTGGCGGCGTTGCGTGAGGCGGTGGCCCGCCCGGCCGCGAGGTCCCGTTGATCGGGCGCGCGGCTTGCGCCTATCATCCACGGCGTATCGTCCCTCGTATCCCCTTGCGCGACCCCCGCACACCCTGACCTGAAAGGAGCCGGGTCCCCGCCCGCCGAGGACCTTCGTTCGCCATGGACTGCCCGCGGTGCAGCGTCGAGATGACCGAGATCGCCGGTGACGACGGCGCCATCCAGAGGTGCACCGACTGCGGAGGGCTGTGGGCGGAATCGACGGACGTGAACCGCTTCCTGCTGCACGGGAACCTGCCGGCCATCCAGGCCATCGGCGGCTTCCTGAACGCGGAGGAGATGACCGGGCCGTGCCCGGCCTGCCAGGTGGACCTGGTCACGGTGGAGGGCGGCGAGAAGCGCTCGCTGCACTACGACACCTGCGAGTCGTGCGGCGGCGTGTGGATCGAGGGGCCGGAGGAGGGCGAGGTCCCCGAGACCATCGACCGCGCGGCGGCGCAGAAGGACATCGTCGCCTTCTTCCGCCGCTTCACCAGGAAGAGGTAGGGCGGGGGCTCGTCCCCTGCCGATCACCAGTTGCGGTCGTTGCGCCAGGGATGGGCGGTGTTGGAGTAGCCGCGGATCTCCCAGTAGCCGCGCCGGTCGTGGGTCAGGAACTCGAGCCTCGACACCCACTTGGCGCCCTTCCAGGCGTAGAGCTGGGGGGTCACCACCCGCACCGGGCCACCGTGCTCGGTGGGGAGCGGCGCGCCGTCCACCGCGTGGGCCAGGAGCACGTCCGGCTTCAGGGCCTCCTCCAGCGGCAGGTTGGTCGAGTAGCCGTCGGAGGCGTGGACCATGACGTGGGTGGCATCGGAGGTGGGCCGCGCCAGGGCGGCCACCGTCTCGAGGCGCACGCCCTTCCAGGTCATGTCCAGGCGGCTGAAGCCGGTGACGCAGTGGAAGTCGCTCTGGTCCTCGACCTGCGGCAGGGCCAGGAAGTCGTCCCAGCGCAGGCGCAGCGGCTCCTCCACTTCCCCCTCCACGCGCAGCTCCCACCGCTCCAGCGTGATGACCGGCTGCTCGCCCAGGTCGAGCACCGGCCAGCTCTGGAAGACCTTCTGGCCCGGCGGGACCCTCGGCATGCCGTGGCGGTTCCGCCTGCCCGTTCCCATGGGCTCCGGATCGGAGAGCGACGGAGTCTGGCGCATCTTCTCGCCGAACCTCGCCAGCAGCCGCGCCCGCCCCTCCTCGATGCGCCTCTCCATGTCGGTCACCGGCGAAGTGTAGTCACAGCCCAGGCGACGCGCTGGCCCGCGCCGCCCCACTGCCAGGTGCCGCCCCCCGCGCCCCGGGGGCGCTCCGGTCCACGCCCCACCGGTCCACCTTGACGCCAGGGCCGGGTTCGGTGCAGATCTGCCTCAACCACGCGGGAATAGCTCAGTTGGTAGAGCATCAGCTTCCCAAGCTGAGGGTCGCGGGTTCAAATCCCGTTTCCCGCTCCAGTTCGGAAGGCCGGAACTCCGGAGGCTTGGCGCCCTGGGTTCCGGCCTTCGTCTTCCGGGTCCGCGCTTCGGGTAGCAACCGGGTAACAAACACACCTCTCCCTCTCCCCCGTGGAACCAGGAGCACTTCGAGCGCAGCGTGGGCATCGTCACCGCGCTGAACCCGGTACTGGGCCCGAGGAGACCATCCAGCTGGCGGCCGAGGCCATGAAGACCAACAAGGGCGTGCTGGAGCTGGTCCGCGAG
>DASRTO010000012.1:0-8278 GCA_035655915.1 Anaeromyxobacteraceae bacterium | reverse complement strand
CCTCCTGGCCTCGACGACCGACGATTTCGAGATGGTGCTGGTCGACGACGGATCCCGGGACGACTCGGCGGAGGTCCTGGAGCGTTTCGGGCGAGAGCATCCGGAGCGCCTGGTGAAGGTGGTCTGCAACCCCCGCAACCTGGGGGCCTCGGGGGCCCGAAACGCCGGGATGGACGCCGCCGAAGGGGAGTTCCTCCTCTTCACCGACTCCGACTGCGTCGCCGAGCCTGCCTGGATCGAGCAGATGGTGGCGGGATTGCGCCGCACGGGTGCAGCGGCCGCGTCCGGCACCGTGCTCGACAAGCCTCCGACGAACCTGGCCGAGCGGGCGTACCTGGGCTCCTGCCTGGTGACGCGGAAGGCCCCGACCCTGATGGAGTCCAACATGGGGCTTCGAGCCGATCTGGGATACAGGTTCGATGCTGCCATCTTCGGCGGCGAAGGCGACGACCTGGAGCACCGCCTGCGGGCCGGCGGACACCGGATCGCCCTGGTCCCGGAGGCGGTGGTCCACCACCACCACGCCCTGGACCTCGCGTCCTACCTGCGCATGGGGCGCCAGCAGGGGCGCGGCCACGCCATGTTCTGGTACAAGCACGGCCGCTTTCTCGGCCGGGACATCCTGGCGGCGGGCCTCGCCGTGCTCACCCTGCCGCTCGGGCTCGTCGACCAGCGGTTGCTGGCACTGCCGGCGGCGTTGGCCCTGCTCCAGGTGGCCGCCATCCTCTTCAACGAGGTCCGGTTCAAGGGCAAGCCCTTGCTCGAGGCCCTGGCGGTGCTGCCGGTCCAGGTGCCCTACTACGCCGTCCGCACCGCGAGCGCGCTTCGTACCTGGGCGCGCATCCTGCTCGGACGCGAGCCAGCCATCCGCGACTCCAAGGCCAGCTGGGACTGGGCGCGACGCTCCGCCCGGCGGAGCGATCCAGCGCCCTGATCGTCAGCCGCGCGCCGGGGGCGGCCCTGGCTCGCGCTCCGCGCTCCTCCCGCCGGGCGCAGGCCGCCCTCTCAGCGCCCCGCTCCGCAGTTCTCGAGCCACGCCTGCGCCACCTTCCGGCGGAGTCCAGGATCCCTGTCCCGGATCCTCGCCCAGATGGCGCAGGCCTGAGCGCGCTGGCCGAGTCGCAGCAGCGCCACGCCGCGGTTGAAGTGGCGAAGCGCGACGTCCGGGTCGAGCGAGATGGCCTTCTCGAAGAGATGAAGCGCCTCCTCGTTCTCGGATCGCTTCAGCTTGATTTCTCCCAGCGTGTTCCAGGCCTCCCCCTTCGAGGGCGCGACGGCGATGGCCTGACGCGCCAGGGCCTCGGCCTCCTGGATCTCGCCCTTCATCATCAGCGCGTAGGCCAGGTTGTTCAGGATGTCCGGGTCCCGGCGGCGGAGGCTCGCGGCGTGACGGAAGGTCGCCACGGCCTCGTCCACCCGGCCGAGCAGGATCTGCCCGACCCCCAGGTTCCGGAGGATCTGCAGCTCCAGCCCCACCTGGCCGGCGGCGAGCGTCAAGGCTCGCTGGTTCAGCATCACCGACTCCGCCACACTCCCCTCGGCCAGGGCGGCGTAGGCGAGCGCCAGCCAGGCCCTGCCGTTTCCAGGTGCCTTCTCCACGGCGTCGCTCCAGAGCGAGCGGCGCGTCTCCCAGACGGCGTTTCGGAGGTGCAGGGTCACGGCCAGCACCGTCCAGGTGGAGGCGACGAGCGCCGCTCCAGCTACCGCTCCCCACCGCGGGGCCCTCGCCAAGGATCGCTCGACCCCGACGGCCACCGCGAGGAGGATTCCCCAGGAGGCCAGATACGGCCGGTGCTCCATCAGGACGTCCGCGAGCGGGACGAAGCTGGACGTGACCGAGAGGAGCAGGAAGAACCAGAGGACCCCAACGCCGGCGATGCGCGCGGCCGCACCCTCCTCCCCGCCCCTCCGCCGGCCCCAGATGACCAGGAAGACGGCCCCCGCGACCAGGCTGGCCAGGAGGAGCCCGGACAGGAGCGCCGAGGGTTCCCAGAGGCTGTGGATCGCGGGGGGGTTCCAGTCGACGTTCTGTCCCGCCGGCCAGAAGAGGAGCCGGAGGTAGACCGCAATGGAGCGGAGTTGAGTGACGAAGTAGGTCCAGGGCGGGAGCCCCGGCACGGCGAACCCCGCGTCGGCACGGCCCTCGAACCCCATCAGCGTGCCGGCCGCGACGAGGGCATCGGCGGCGAAGAAGGGTGCCGCGACTCCAAGCCTTCGCCCCCATCCAGCCCAGGCGGGCGGACGATCCTGGCCCGGCACCAACGCCGCCAGAAGGAGCCAGGCGGCGGGCAACGTGGCGGCGATGGCCTTGGAGGCGAGCGCCAGGACGAAGGTGACGAAGCCCCCGACCAGCCAGGGCGCGGACCTGAGCGACAGGCCGCGCCGCTCCGCGCCGAGGAGGAGCAGGAGCGCCGCGACGTAGAGCGCCGAGGCGAGGACCTCGGCCCGCTGGGACACGTAGCTCACGGCCTGGCTCTGGAGCGGGTGCAGAGCGAAGGACCCCGCCACGGAAACCGCCACCCAGCCGGCGCGCGCCGCGCCCGCCAACCGGAGCACCACCAGCGACAGGCGCCAGACCAGGACCACCGCGGCCAGGTGGATGACGAGGTTGGTCAGGTGGTAGTTCCAGGACTCGAGCCCCGCTACCGCGTAGTTCAGGGCGAAGGTGAGGTCGGTGACGGAGCGACCGCCCAGGATGCCGCCAGTCTGGAGGCGATCGGGAAGGAAGCGGCGCAGGTCCTTCACGGCGAGGTTGCGCTCGACGGTATGCGTGTCATCGAACTGGAATTCCCCGTCGAGGACGCGCCAGTAGGCTGCAGCCGCCAGGAGCAGCGGGATCAGGAGCAGGGCGTGGGGCCAGATGCGCGCGCGCAACCGCGGATTCATGAGCGTCGGTCCCGCTCCCGCAGCTCGTCACGCTCCGCCGAGAGGAGCGCCAGCTCCTGGGTGAGGCGCCGCACCTGCTCGGTGAGCCGCGACAGCACGGTGGAGAAGTGCACGCTGATGAGCAGCAGGAACACCAGGCCGAAGATGAAGAGCGTGGTCGTGGGCGTCACCGCTCCCGAGAGCTGGGTGAGCCACTCCACCAGGTCGTACCAGGAGGAGAGCACCAGCATCCCCGCCGCGGTGAGGATCCAGAGGAGCGAGTACTCCTCCTTCAGCTTGCGGCGGCGGACCAGCTCGACGATCACCGCGAGGCTTGCGAGGCTGACGAGGATGGCGAAGAGGTGTTGGGCCTTGGTCATCGTTTCTCGCTCCGGAGGGGGACCAGGAACAGGGCCAGAGACATGCGGGCCACGTAGTAGAGCGGCTTCCAGGCTCCGGCGTGCATGCTCTTGCCCGGCGGCGAGGGCAGCATGCGCACCGGCACCTCGGCGAGGCGGAGGCCGGAGCGGGCCACCATGGCGAGCACGTCGGCGTCGGGGTAGTCCACCGGGTAGCGCTCGTGGGCGTAGAAGCGCAGCGCCTCCGCCGAGATGGCCTGGAAACCGCTGGTGGGGTCGGTGATGCGCTGGCCGGCGAGGGCGCTCGCCACGCGCCCGAAGAGCCACATCCCCATGCGGCGCAGGAGGGGCGGGCGGTAAGAGCGTTCCCCCAGGAAGCGCGAGCCCACCACCACGTCGGCGCGCGAGAGCGCCTCGAGGAGCCCCGGAATGAAGGCGGGATCGTGCTGTCCGTCGGCGTCGAGCTGGAGCACGGCGCCATAGCCGCGCTTCAAGGCCCAGCGGTAGCCGGTCTGCAGGGCGGCGCCGTAGCCCAGGTTCACCGGGTGGACCGCCACCCGCGCCCCGCCCCGGCGCGCCTCGCCGGCGGTGTCGTCGGAGGATCCGTCGTCCACCACCAGCACGTCGCCCGCCACCTGGCAGCGGACCGCCTCCACCATGCGGCGGATCCGGCTCGCCTCGTTGAAGGCGGGCATCACCACCAGGATGCGGGAGGAGCCATCGGGGGAGATCATGGCCGGTCGCGGCCCTCCGGGCCGGGGTTGGACTCAGGTAGCACGCTCGGGGGGTGGGAGGGAACGTCGCCCTGGCCTCGGCGAGGAAAGCGCCGCGTACCCCTCACCGGCTCGAGGCCGGGGGCGCCTCGCGGCTGAACCAGCGGTCGAAGGAGAGCCCCGGCTCGAGCTCGGGAGTACACGGCCTCGGCGCGAGCCAGCACTGGTCGCCGGAGGTGGGAACCCGGGCCTCGAAGCCTCGCGCGCTCCGCCGCAGCTCGGTGTGGACGACCGGCACCTCCGGCCAGGAGAGCAGGGCCGTCGATCCGCCCTGGGCCGGCCGCGCCAGGAGGAGGCCAGCCGCGAGCGCCACGACGCCGCCCGCGATGAGCACGACGGTGCCCCTCCTCGCGCGCGATTGCGCGAACAGCCGATGCTCCGACAGGGCGTGGGCCGCCGGCAGGAGCGCGAAGGGAAAGAGGTAGCCAAGCCCGAACCGCACGTCGGGCGCCGAGGCGAACCAGAACGCCACGCCGGCGGCGGCCGCGCCCCATGCCGCCAGAAACGCGAGGCGCGGCCTGGGGACGCCCCGGGAAAACGCGAGCACCAGCCCCGCGGCGAGCGCCGAGCCGAACACGGCCAGGGAGGGCGCCGAGGACCGGAGCCACGCGCCGATCCAGGCCCGGTGCGGCTCGAGGCCCACCGGTGCACCAGGGACGCGCGCCCACTCTCGGACGGCGTGCGCCCCCCAGGCGGCCGCCTCGGGCGCGGCCCACGGGAGCGCCGCCACGCAGGTCTGGACGGCGGGAAACGCGACGCATCCCGACAGGAGCAGGCCGCGAACGATCCACGTCAGGAGGAGAGCGCCCGAGGCGGCCATTGGGAGAACGGCGCTCCGTGCCAGCCGGCGGCGCCACAGCACGAGGAGCATGACGGAACCGAGCGCGAGCGGGGCAGCCGAGAGCTTCATCGTGGCGACCAGGGTCGACAGCAGTACGGCGGCGACTGCATCCTCGGGAAGGCGCTCCGGCGCCTCGGCGGCGCGCAGCCAGAGCGCGAAGACCAGGAAGGCGAGGATCGACACCGCGTGGTCCTGCTCCAGTCCGCCGACGGCCGACGCCGCCATGGCGACGGGTGCGGCGCCAAGGACGAGCAGCGAGGTGTGGAGCGACCGCGAACCCCTGACAAAGGAGCGGGCCGAACGAGCCACGGCGGTGAGACCGAGGAACACCGGCAGGGCGTTCAGGTAGGTCGGGCTGCGGTGCACCAGGAGGTGGTGCTCGGTCGCGGCGGCCGCCGGGATCCAGGCGGTGTCGAAGCCGAACCGGAAGTGGAGGTTGGCGAGCCCGGGGACGAGACGGGTCTCGGTCGTCCAGCGCAGCATCGGCAGCTGGTACAGGCCGGCGTCGTAGTGCACCCCCGGTTGCTGCGCCAGCCTGGCCAGACACAGGAGCGCGAGAAGCGCCACGCCAACGCCGGATGCGCTCAGCGGACCTGCCGCGGCCCGTGGGCTTCGCCAGAAGAGGATGAGCCCGGCGAGAATGAGGGAGTCTCCCACCAGCGGGGCAACCGGAGCGAACGGATGGACGGCCATCCCCGCCGCCGCGACGACCCCCAGCCCGGCGAACCCATTCACCGCGATGCGGACGTCGTCTTCGGGCTCGAGGCGAAGAAGGGTTCCGAGCCCCAGCACCGCTGGCACCCAGGTTGCCGCGGCGAGGAAGCTGAGGAGCACGGCTGGGCTACCCTTCCACGGTGAGCGTGGCGGTCATCGCGGACCGCGCCGTGGGGGGAACCCATAGCAGGTATCCCGCGGTCCTCGCACCGGGGCCGACCCCTGCGCGACGGAGCCGGCTCGCTGGGAGCGCTCGACCGGACCGCCCGTCGTGTATCATCCCCTTCCATGCCCCGGGAGCGTCCGTGCCGAGCCTCCGCAGGTGACCGCCGCACCGCGGTGGCCGCGAACGGGCTCGCATGGCAGGCTGGATCCCTCCCTCGGGGCCGAGCGCGGGCGAGGTCGCGTTGAAGGTCACCATCGTCACGCCCTCCTTCAACCAGGGGTCCTTCATCGAGCGCACCGTGGAGAGCGTGCTCTCGCAGCGCGGCGACTTCGAGCTCGACTACCTGGTGATGGACGGCGACTCGACCGACGAGACGCTCTCCATCCTGCGCCGCCATGAGGGGCGGCTGCACGTCGTGTCCGAGAAGGACCGCGGACAGTCCGACGCCATCAACAAGGGATTCCGCATGGCCTCGGGCGAGGTCCTGGCCTGGATCAACTCCGACGACACCTACGAGCCCGGCGCCCTGCAGGCTGCCCTCTCTGCCATGCAGAAGGCCGGTGCCCGCTGGTGCTTCGGAGAATGCCGCATCGTGGACGAGCAGGGCCGCGAGGTCCGCCGCTCCATCTCCCGCTACAAGAACCGCCTCTCCCGCCGCTACAGCCTGAGGCGGCTCCTGAGCCGGAACTTCATCCCCCAGCCGGCCACCTTCTTCCGGCGCGACCTCCTCGAGGAGGCCGGGCCGCTCGACGAGTCGCTCCACTACGCCATGGACTACGACCTGTGGCTGCGCTTCGCGCGCCTCGCCGAGCCGGTCTTCGTGCCCCGGCCCCTGGCGTCCTTCCGCTGGCACGGCGCGGCCAAGACCGCCGGGCGCTACCGGGTGGCGGCCTGGGAGTGCTTCCGGATCGCCCGGGGCCGGGCCCGGCCGGGCGAGCGCCTGGCGGTGGCGCAGCACCTTCTGCACTACGGCGCCCAGATGGCGGTCTACGGCGCGATGGACCTGTGGCGGGCACCCTGATTGCCTCCCATCGCCCGTGAGAGGGCGAGCCCGCGCCGATCCGCTCGGGTCAGTCGCTGACCCGATGGCGCAAGGGAGCTCCCTGCCGCCGAGGCGCACGGGTGGCTTCGACCCACGGCGCCCGCTCTAGGACCCATCCATCCGAGAAGGTTGCAGGTTTCCCGGGACCCTGGGCGCGACCCAGAGGCCCGCCCGACCCCGCTACTCGTGCGGGTGGGGTGGTTCTTGGTGCGCGCCGAATCCCCCATGTGCGGGTGACATGACCCAACCCAGCGTTTTCGATCTGACACATTCAAGCTCACGATATCACTGGGCACGCTGGAAAACTCTGCGTCCCGAAATCGTGGTACCCGGCTTGCACCATGGCCCCCGACCGAAGGAACCCCACTGAGGCCGGTAATCAGAAATCTCGCGGTGGCGTGCACCCTTGTTGCCTCCGCGGCCCCCATCCGAGGCCATGGCCTCGAGCTCCGGTACGCCTACAGCCTCGCCACGCTCACCGGCCAGGTCCGCCTGAACGGGTTGGAGCTGTCCTACGACCCGGCGGGCCGCGAGCTCTTCGCCACCGGCTACGGCAGCGTCCGGGTCTTCAACACCTCCGGCGTCCAGACCTACCAGTTCGGCAACGCGGACGACGAGGCCGGCTTCGTCGCGGACGTGGCCGCCCTCGAGGACGGCGAGCTCCTCCTCCTCACCAGCCGCGAGCGGAGCTTCTCGCTGCTGCGCGCCAACTTCCGGGGAGAGCCCCAGGAGACGTTGAATCTCACCGGCCTCCCCCCCGAGTTCCCGGGCGATTTCCGTCCCGGCGCGATCGCCTACTCCCGGGGCCGCATCTACCTCGCCGACAAGCCCGGCATGCGGGTCCTGGTGGTGGACGAGCGCGGCCGCACCCTCGCCGCCTACGACCTCGCCGCGCTCATCGGCGAGCAGGAGAAGCGGCAGGATCTGGGGATCAACGGCTTCGCGGTGGACCGCGAGGGCAACCTCCTCTTCACCATCGCGCCCCTCTTCAAGGCCTACGTCTACCCGCCCGGCGGCGAGGTGCGGTCGTTCGGGGTCCCCGGAAGCGCGCCCGGAAAGTTCAACCTGGTGGGAGGGATCGCCTCCGACGACCAGGGCCGCCTCTACCTGGCCGACCTCCTCAAGTGCGCCGTCCTGGTCTTCGACCGGGAGTTCAAGTTCCTCGGCGAGTTCGGCTACCGCGGCCGCGCCCCGGGCCGCCTCATCGCGCCCACCGGCGTCGCCGTGGGCCAGGGCCGGGTCTACGTGTCGCAGTACGGGAGCATGGGCATCTCCGTGTACCAGATCCACGAGTGAAGCAGGGAATCGAGCCGTTCTGCACCAGACGTGAACCGAAGCGAGTGAAGCGCAGCACGAAGCCAAGCAGTCCGAACGTTCCACAGAGGGGTCCAACGCAATGAAGAAGACCATCAGCACGCTCCTTCGCCTGGCCGTCGCCGCAGCTCTGGCGATCGGCTTCGGCAAGGCCTATGCCTTCCACTCCGGCGGCGTCGCCGAGTGCGGCGGCTGCCACGCGAT
>DASRTO010000011.1:0-2152 GCA_035655915.1 Anaeromyxobacteraceae bacterium | reverse complement strand
TCGCTCCGGCCCAGCCTCATCCGGCTGGGGCCTGCGCTCGCCCCGTGGGCGTAGGGCGGGGGCTAGTCCCCCGCCGATGCAGGGGTTCTCGGCGCAGCCTCCGCGCGGCGGCCTCTCCGGTTCGGCTCGGACTCCACCGGTTGCAGAAGCAGCCTCGCCGCCCTTCGGGCGGCTCGGCAGTTTACTTGACCGCCGATATCGCCCGGCTACGCTCGCGCGAAAAGGAGCCGCGTGATGCGACGAAGGATTGCGGTGGCCCTGCGCGAGGCGGCGCCAGTCGCGCCGGCCCACCTGGCCGGGCTTCGCCAGCGCCTCCCCCCCGAGAGCGATCGGGACGCGGTGGTGCTCGACTTCCTCGAGGACGACCTGGCGGAGATCCGGGGCTCGCTGGGCGAGGTTTCCCGGTACCTCTCCGACGTGGAGGCCGCGCTCGGCGACGCCGGGACCGACCGCGACCGGCTCCTCGCCCTGGCCCTCGGGCGCGGCCCGCTGGAGCAACTGGAGTACCTCTCGGGCGTGATCCAGAACCTGCGCCGCCGGCTGGTGCAGGTCTCGACGCGGATGGGGCGGTCGATCACGGCCGGGCCCGCGCCAGCATGAGCCGCACCGGCCCGAGCCCGATCTCGCTGACGGCGGCCACCAGGTAGCGCCGGGGCTCGGTGGCGATCCATACGTGCAGGGCGCGCTTCACCTCGGGCTTGTCGGCCCGGGTCACCGTCAGGTCAACGCGGACGGCGTCGTGCAGCCCGACCCCGGACTCGACCCGCTCCGGCCTCGGGGCCACCTTGCCGCGCACCCGCCAGTAGCGGCGCGTGGCCACCAGGTCGAAGCACATCTCCAGGCCGGGGCGCAGGTCGGCGGCGCGCAGGTAGTAGGCGCCGGCCAGGACGTCGAGGACCTCGCCGTGCTGCTCGAAGGTGGACGACTCGACCTTCTGGCCGTAGCGGTTCTCGATGGTGACCTCCCCGGGCTTCGCCCGCAGGCGCGCGTCGGAGATCTTCGCCACCCCGTCCTCGGCGATCTCGTCGCGGTAGCGCTCGGGGAGGAGGGTGCGGGCGTCCACCCAGGACATGGCCACCCCCTCGATGCGGCGGATCTTGGCGAACACCGAAGTGTTGCGCAGCCGCGCCAGGACCGGGAGCTGCGTCCCCTGGAACATGGCGGGCTGGGCCTCGAGCGAGAGCGTCCCCGCCTTGACGATGCCCATCAGGTCGAAGTCGTAGGAGAGCACCTCGCCGGGGCGCCAGGGAAGCCCCCCGCTCCGCAGCGGCGGCAGGCCGCAGTCGCCGGCGGCCGCCAGCGCGAGCGCGGCGATGGCGGAGAGCACCACCAGCCGAGCATAGCCCCGCCGGCCCTGGCTGTCGCGGCAGCGGACGGGGAGCCCCCGGCGGCCCGCCCCGGCCGGGTGGCCCGGTCAGGGCGCGGCGGCGGTCGGCGGGGCGGCGGCGGCGAGCTGTCCGCCCGGCCGATAGCCGGTCATCTCCACCACCACGCTCCCCACCGCGAAGTCCGCCGTCACCCGCACCGGCACGTGGCGGGCGTCGCGGGTGAACCAGAAGAAGGTGTCGCGCCGGGTGGAGAACTTCCCCTCGAAGGCGGTGCGCACCTGCACCTTGACGGTGTCGAAGGCCCCGGCCGGCGTCTTCACGGCCTCGGCGCCCACCACGTCGGCCACCAGGGTGAAGGTGCGGCTGCCGGTGAAGAGCGGGATCTGGTAATGGCTCCCCGGCTCGAGGTCCTGCACCCTGAGCCACAGCACCGCGCTCGCCACGTCGTGGACGTCGCGCGGCACGTCGAGCACTCGCTCGACCAGCCGGCCTTTGCGGGCGATGCGGACGGTGGCCTTCCCGTTGAGGCGGTCGAAGCGGGCGCTGTCATGGTGCCGGTCGCCGAGCTCGAGCGCGGAGAGGTCGTTGCCCCGGGAGGCGCGCTCCTCCGGGACCCAGTACGAGACCAGGTGCTCGCGGATGTCCAGGATTCCCGCCACGCCGCCGGTGCGGGCCTGGCAGAGGACGGGCCACACCTGCCCCTCCGGCGAGCCGACGGTGATGCGCGCCTCGGCGGTGCGGATGCCGAGGAAGTCGACCGCCAGGTCGATCTGCTCGCCCGGCTGGAAGCCCGACACCTGCGCCGCCGCCGGGAGGGCGGCTGC
>DASRTO010000010.1:0-5703 GCA_035655915.1 Anaeromyxobacteraceae bacterium | reverse complement strand
TGAGGCGGTCGAAGCTGTAGCGCCACGGGTTGCGCAAGCCCCAGTGGTAGACCGGCGTGCCGAACGGGTTGCCGGGCACCGGCGTCGCCGGGCTGGCGGGGTCGATCCGCAGGAGCTTCCCGAGGAGGCTGGCCGTGTCCTGGCCCGAGCCGAGGGGATCGCCGCCTCCGCCGCCGTCCCCCACGCCGACGTAGAGGTACCCGTCCGGGCCGAAGGCGACGCGCCCGCCATTGTGGTTGGAGTAGGTGGAGTGCTCCACGGTGAGGAGCACCCTCTCGCTGGCGGGGTCGGCCGAGGTCCCGGAAGGATCGGCGGCGGTGAACTCCGAGACCACCACGTCGCCGTCCCCGGCGACGGCGGTGTAGTTCACGTAGAGCTTGCCGTTCGAGGCGAAGCCGGGGTGGAAGGCCAGGGAGAGGAGGCCGCGCTCGCCGCCGTATGCCACCCGGCCGGTGAGGTCCAGGTAGGGGGTGGGGAGGCGCTGCCCGTCCACCGCCAGCCAGATGCGCCCGACCTGCTCCACCAGGAAGAGCCGGTGCGCGTCGCCCGCGGGCGCGCCCAGGTCGACCAGCGCGGTCGCGAACGTGCCCAGGGAGAGCGGTTCCAGGCGGACGGCCGTGCCGGCCACCCGCGGGAGCGCATCGCAGCCAGCGGCCGGCGCCACGCACCCGAGGACGGGCGAGCAGGTCTGCCCCGCCGGGCAGGACGCGTCGTCCGGGGCGTGGGTCACCACCCCGGTGGCGGGGTCGCACCGGTCGACGGTGCAGGCGACGCCGTCGTCCAGCGGTCCGGAGCAGCGAGGGAGCGGCTCGGGGCTGGTGGTGCAGCCGAGGAGGCCTGCCAGGGCGACGGTCGCGAGCGCGCGGAACACGAACTGGTGCTAACCAGGCCCCCGGCCGGCGCAAGGCCCACCTTTCCTCAGTCGTCGACACCACGATACCCAGGCGGCGCCCGCGAGCGCGTTGCCCCTCTCGGGGCGAGCGCGGCGCGCCACTGGCGCCGGAAGCCAGGGGCGGTTCCGGGTTGATCTGTGGGACCACCACGATAGAATCCGCCCGCTCCCCGCGGAGGTGCTCCCCCATGGCTCTGCGCACGCCCCTCCACGACGTACACGTCCGCTCCGGCGCCCGCATGGTGGAGTTCGCCGGGTGGGACATGCCGGTCCAGTACACCGGCATCCTGGAGGAGCACGAGGCGGTCCGGACGCGGGCCGGGCTCTTCGACGTCTCGCACATGGGCGAGGTGGTCTTCCGGGGCCCGAAGGCGCTGGAGACCCTGAACCGCCTCTTCACCAACGACCTCTCCAAGGTGGCCGACGGCCAGGCCCAGTACGGCTGCCTGTGCCGCGAGTCGGGGGGGATCGTCGACGACGTGGTGGTGTATCGCCGTTCGGCCCAGGATCTGCTGGTCTGCGTCAACGCCGCCAACCGGCAGAAGGACTTCGAGTGGCTGCGCGACGGCGCCCGCGGCCAGGCCGACGTCAGGAACGAGTCGGACGACTGGGCCCAGCTGGCCCTGCAAGGCCCCAGGGCGCAGGCGGTCCTGTCCCGGCTCACCCGCGCCGACCTGGGCGCCGTGAAGACCTTCCGCTTCGCGGTGGGCGAGGTGGCCGGCGTGGGCTGCATCATCGCCCGCACCGGCTACACCGGCGAGGATGGCTTCGAGCTCTTCTGCCGTCCGGATCGCGCCTCCGGGCTGTGGCAAGCGCTGATCGAGGCCGGCAAGCCCGATGGGCTCCTCCCCTGCGGCCTGGGCGCGCGCGACTCCCTGCGGCTGGAGGTGGCCTACCGCCTCTACGGCAGTGACATGGACGACGCCACCACCCCGCTCGAGGCCGGCCTGGCCTGGGTGGCGAAGCTCGACAAGGCCGACTTCGTCGGCAAGGCCGCCATGGTGGAGCAGAAGAAGAAGGGGTTGCCCCGCAAGCTGGTCGGCTTCACGCTCACCGACGCCGGCATCGCGCGCCACGGCTACGACGTGGTCGCCGGCGGCAAGAAGGTGGGCGCCGTGACCAGCGGCACCCGCTCCCCCACCCTCAAGATCTCCATCGGCCTCGCCTACGTGCCCCCGGCGCTCGCGGCCGAGGGCTCCACCTTCGCGGTGGACATCCGCGGGCGGGCCGCCGCCGCCAAGGTCGTCAAGACCCCCTTCTACACGAGGACGTGACCATGAACTTCCCCGAGGACCTCAAGTACACCCGCGAGCACGAGTGGGCCCGCGTCAAGGGCAAGCGGGTGGTGGTGGGCATCACCGAGTTCGCCCAGGACCAGCTGGGCGACATCGTCTACGTGGAGCTGCCTTCGGTGGGCGACGACGTGAAGAAGGGCGAGGCCTTCGGCGTGGTCGAGTCCACCAAGGCGGTCTCGGACCTGTTCGCCCCCATCTCCGGCAAGGTGGTGGAGGTGAACGACCCGCTGGCCGACGCCCCGGAGACCATCAACGAGGATCCCTACGAGGAGGGCTGGATGATCGCGGTCGAGGTCTCCGACCCCAAGGACCTGGACGACCTCCTCGGCGCCAAGGACTACGCCAAGCTCGTGGAGGAGGAGCAGGAGTAGTGCTCCGCGTCGCCGTCGTCTCCCACCGAGATTCCCCGCCGTCCCATGCCCGGGAGGGCCCGTGCGCTACCACCCGCATACCCCCGAGGACGTCCGCGCCATGCTGGACGCCGTCGGGCTGAAGAGCCTCGACGAGCTGTTCCGCTCCATCCCCGAGCCGCTGCGGCTGCGCCGGCCGCTCGACGTGCCGCCCGCCGCCGACGAGATCGCGCTCCTCTCCGAGTTCCGCGCCCTGGCGGCCAGGAACCAGGTGGAGCACCCGCCCTTCATGGGCGCCGGCTGCTACCCGCACCACGTCCCGCCGGTGGTGGACCAGCTCCTGCTGCGGGGCGAGTTCTTCACCGCCTACACCCCCTACCAGCCGGAGATCTCGCAGGGCACGCTGCAGGGGCTCTTCGAGTGGCAGACCTTCGTGTGCCTGCTCACCGGCCTCGACGTGGCCAACGCCTCCATGTACGACGGCGCCACCGCCACCGCCGAGGCGGCCCTGATGGCAGCCCGCGTTACCGACCGGAAGAAGATCGTGGTCGGCGCCGCGGTCCACCCCGAGTACCGCAAGGTGCTGGCGACCTACCTGGCCTCCACCGGGGACGAGATCGCGACCGTCCCCTACGGCCAGGACGGCCGCACCGACCTCGCCGCCCTGGAGAAGGCGGTGGACGGGAAGACCGCCGCGGTGATCGTCGGCTACCCCAACTTCTTCGGGGTGGTGGACGCGCTGCCCGAGGCGGCCGCCCTGGCCAGGAAGGCGGGCGCCCTGACCGTCTCGGTCACCAGCGAGGCGGTGGCCCTGGGCCTGCTGCAGGCGCCGGGCGCGCTCGGCGCCGACGTGGCGGTGGGGACCATGCAGAGCTTCGGCAACCCCATGAGCTTCGGCGGCCCGGTCCCCGGCTTCTTCGCCACCCGGGAGGGGAACGTCCGCCAGATGCCGGGGCGCATCGCCGGCGCCACCGTCGACAAGCACGGGCGGCGGGGCTTCGTGCTCACCCTCTCCACCCGCGAGCAGCACATCCGGCGCGAGAAGGCCACCTCCAACATCTGCACCAACTCCGGCCTGACCGCCCTGGCCGCCACCATCCACCTCTCCCTGCTCGGCAAGAAGGGGCTCGACCAGCTGGCGCGCCTGAACTTCGCCCGCGGCCGGCTGCTCCGCGAGGCCATGCGGAAGGCCGGCTTCGGGCTCCGCTTCTCCGGCCCGACCTTCAACGAGATGGCCTTCGAGGTGGGCGAGGCCGAGGCGGTGGTGGAGCGGCTCGCCAGGCGGGGCCTCGCCGCCGGCGCGCCGCTCTCGCGCTGGTACCCGGACGACCCCCGCATGAAGGGCGCGCTGCTGTGCGCCGCCACCGAGGTCCACGCTCCCGAGCTCATCGAGCTCTTCGCGCAGTCGGTGAGGGGGTAGCCCATGGCCAATCCAACAGGTTGGAAGCCCGGCATGGAGAAGGGCAGCGCCCCGGCCGAGGGCCCCTCGGCCCCCGGGGCGGGCGGCGCCACCCGCGGCCTGGCCCTGGAGGAACCGCTGGTGTTCGAGCAGGGCTCGCGGGGGCGCACCGGGGTGTCGCTCCCGGCCCCCGGCTCCGACGCCGACCCCTCCCGGGAGCTGCCGAAGGGCCTCCTGCGCGGCGAGGTGGAGGGGCTGCCGGAGCTGTCCGAGCTGGAGATCGTGCGCCACTTCACGCGCCTCTCCCAGTGGAACTGGGGCATCGACTCCGGCTTCTACCCGCTCGGCTCCTGCACCATGAAGTACAACCCCAAGTCGAGCGAGGCGCTGGCGCGCCTGCCGGGCTTCGCCGGCGCCCACCCGCTGCTCCCGGCGTCCATGTCCCAGGGGGTGCTGGAGCTCATGTGGCGCCTGGAGCGGGCCCTCTCCGAGATCGCCGGCTTCGCCGCCACCACCCTCTCCCCGGCGGCCGGGGCCCACGGCGAGCTCACCGGCCTCATGCTCATCCGGGCCTGGCAGGTCTCGCGGGGCAACCCCCGCAAGAAGGTGCTCATTCCCGACACGGCCCACGGCACCAACCCCGCCAGCTCCACGCTGAACGGCTACCAGACGGTCCAGCTCGAGAGCGGGCCGGACGGCCGGCTGCACCCGGAGACGGTGGCGAAGGCGATGGACGAGGACGTCGCCGCCATCATGATCACCAACCCCAACACGCTCGGCATCTTCGAGAGCCGCATCGCCGAGATCGCCGCCATCGTCCACCAGAAGGGCGGCCTGGTCTACGGCGACGGCGCCAACCTGAACGCGCTGCTCGGCGTGGGACGGCCCGGTGACATGGGATTCGACGTGGTGCAGTACAACCTGCACAAGACCTTCGCCACCCCCCACGGCGGCGGCGGCCCCGGCTCGGGACCCGTGGCGGTCAAGGCCATCCTCGAGCCCTTCCTGCCGCTGCCGCTGGTGGCCAAGGAAGGCGAGCGCTACCGCCTGGTCGCCGATCCGCGGGAGCGGCCCCGGACCATCGGCAAGGTGCGGGAGTTCTGGGGCAACGTGGGGATGTTCGTGCGGGCCTGGGCGTTCATCCGCGAGCTGGGACCCGAGGGGCTCAAGAGGGTCGCCGAGCTGGCGGTGCTGAACGCCAACTACGTCCGGGCCGGGCTGCGCGGCGCCTACCACCTCCCCTACGACACCGACTCGCTCCACGAGGTGGTCTTCGACGACGCGCTCCAGAAGGAGCAGGACGTCGCCACCATGGACGTCGCCAAGCGCCTCATGGACCACGGCTTCCACCCTCCCACCGTCTACTTCCCGCTGGTGGTGCACGGCGCGCTGATGATCGAGCCCACCGAGACCGAATCGAAGGAGACGCTCGACGCCTTCGTGGCCGGGATGCGCGCCATCGCCGAGGAGGCCAAGCGCGACCCCGCGGCGGTGAAGGCCGCCCCGACACGGCCGCTGCGGGCGCGCCTCGACGAGGTCCGCGCCGCGCGCAAGCCGGTGCTGCGCTGGACCCCGGGGATGAAGGTGGAGTAGCGCCACCCGCCTACATCTCGCACCGACCCGTTTGTGGACCGTCCGCACCCCGCGTGCGAGACTTGGTCGCATCCAGGCGCCGCCGCATGCCGCGGGGCGCCTCACTGCAAAGAGGGGTTCGAATGCGAAAGATCCTCGGAACGATGCTGGTCGCGGCGCTGTTCGCGGCCGGGG
>DASRTO010000009.1:0-2509 GCA_035655915.1 Anaeromyxobacteraceae bacterium | reverse complement strand
CGCCTACGGTCCGGCGTCGGATCCCGAAGTGGGCGCGCAGCGCGTGCGCCCAGGCGAGCTCGTCGGGGATGGGCGTCTCGGTGCGACCGCCCTCGAGCGTGGTCCTCACCAAAGACCGGTCGGTGAGCGTCATCCGCCCGTCGGCCGTGGCGATGGAGCAGAGCCGCCGTCTTGTGAACGGGCCGTCGGGCGCCGACTGGTGGTAGGCCGACATTCCGGCGAACTCCTCGAGGCGGCGGGGTACCTCCGAGAACCGGTACTGCGGCTCCCAGGGACCCTCGGCCTCCTTGCGGGCGAGCTCGAGCTCCTCGCCGGTGGCGCGCAGGGCGTAGGCGCGACGCCCTTCCGCGTGAACGCCCGCCGCTGCCAGCCGGAGCGGACGGCGGAACGAGTCGCCGAACCCCACGTCGGCGAGCCAGGGCTCCCCGCCCGACCAGACCCGCAAGCACAGGTGGTCGAAGTCCGGGCCGAAATCGCCCTGCTCCCGCCGCACCCGGGCCGACAGGAGGTCCACCTCGAAGCCCAGCGCCCCAAGCGCCCAGGCGAAGAGCCCGTTCAGCTCGAGGCAGCCTCCACCGCGCCTCGCCTCGACCACCTTCCGGAAGATCGCCTCCTCGTCGAGGACGATGGGCTCACCCCAGGGGATGGAGAGGTTCTCGAAGGGCACCGCGAGGAGGTGCGCCTCGTGGAGCCGGGAGAGGGCTTCGGCATCCGGCCGTGACGGCCGCTCGGCGCCGAGACGCCGCAGGTAGCGCTCCAGGTCCAGGTCAGGGCTCCCAGCCGCTGGCGTCAGCATGGCACGTTCCGCCGGCGCACCGCCATCAGAGCAAGACGCCGAGGACGGCGATGGCGCAGGTCAGCGCCGTGGCCGCGATCTCGACGGCGAGGTACTGCCGCCCGATCCGCGCCAGCTCCGGGGACGCCGCCGTTCCCGCTTCGGCGGCCAGCCTGGCGAACCGGGGCTCGACCACCTTGTCGATGAACGCTCCCGAGGCCCCGAGCGCCACGACGAGGACGAGCTTGGCGAGGAGCACCGGCGTGAAGGGCCTGCCGAGGGCGATCCAGCCGATGCCGGAGAGGATCGCCAGGGCCAGCCCGAGCACGATGAGACGTGTGACGGGCTTCGCGACGCGAAGATAGACGGGGGAGAGCGCGGCGTTGGAGCGGGCTGCGGCGACGAGCGTGATCTTCACGGCCTCGGCGCCGATCATCAGCGCCATCCCCAGCAGGTGGAGCAGCTTCAGCATGAGCCACGCAGTCGTCATGGGGTGCTTCCTCTTCCTTGGATGTTTCTTCTTCGTCCGGCCTCTGCTCCGCCGGGGCTGCGAGGAGCGGTCCAGTCCTCGTCGGCGACGAAGATGGATCACAATCTTGTCGATGTCAAGATTAATCTTGACGGTGGCAAGAATGCACGCTAGGTTGGACCCCATGGATGCAGCCGGTCGCCTGCGGAAGCCCCGGGGTCGCTACCACCACGGCGACCTACGCCAGGCGCTCGTCTCCACGGCCCTCCGTGTCATCGCCCAGGATGGGGTCGAGGCGCTTGGCCTGCGCGACCTGGCGCGGCGTCTGGGCGTCTCTCACGCTGCGCCCGCCCACCACTTCCCGGATCGGCCCGCCCTCCTCGTCGCCCTGGCCGGGGAGGGCTTCGTCCGCCTGGGCGCGGCGCTGGGCGCCGTCCAGGCCCTAGGCGCCCGGGAGCGCCTCGCGGCGGCGGGGCGCGCCTTCCTCGGCTTCGCGCTCGACCAGCCCGGCTACTTCCGGGCCATGTTCGGCCCCCACATCGCGAGGCTGCCGCGCGCTCCGGAGAAGGTCGCCCGGGCCGCCGAGGCCGGCTACGGCGTCATCGTGGGGGCCGTCGAAGGACTGGTCGGCGCGGGCGACGCCCGGGTGGCCCACCTCTCCTTCGCCGCCTGGTCCCTCCTGCACGGCGCAGCCAGCCTGTTCCTCGACGGGCTCGTCCCGCTCCAGATACCGGAGCTGTCCTCGCGCGCGACCCTGGAGCTATGGGTGGACAGGGCGCTCGCCTCGCTGTGCGAAGGCCTCGTGCCCCGGCGGAGGGCGCCTCGCCGTCGCGCTATGCATCGGCGCAGTCTCCCAGAACTGGCTTGACGTCGACGATATGTCGGTGTGCCTTCAGGGCTTGAAGGGCTCCTTCAGCGGCGCACCGCAGGCGAGGTCTCTAAGGGCCTCGAGTAGGACCTCGACACCGAGATGCAGGTCCCCGAGCTCCACCTTCTCATCGACGTCGTGTCCGGGATAGGGCTTGCCCGGGAACCACATGCCGAAGGCGATGGCGTTGGGGATGCGCTTGGCGTAGGTGCCCCCACCGCTGATGGCCGGTGGGTCCGCCCTGCCCGTGGCACGTGCGTAGGCCGCGAGGAGGCGTTTCACCAGCTTGCCGTTCGGGTCGAAGGAGAGCGGCCCGTCGCCGAACCACCCGCCGGCGACGAGGTGCGCCCCGTGGGCGGCGTTGTAGGCCTGGACCTTGGCGTCGAGGTGCACCCGC
>DASRTO010000008.1:0-3960 GCA_035655915.1 Anaeromyxobacteraceae bacterium | reverse complement strand
CAAGGACCCCAGGAAGGCGAAGGCGGTGATGGACGCCATGATGCAGATGGTGAAGCTCGACGTGGCGGCGCTGGAGCGGGCCTACGCCGAGGCCTAGAAGGGCGACCGGGCGCTCTCCGCAGGTGTTCCCGCCGCCGGCCGGGGTGTTCCCCGAGGCCAAGGAGTTCCTGGCCGGGTACTGGATCGTAGACGTGGAGAGCCCCGAGCGCGCCTATGAGATCGCCACGCAGGCGTCGGCCGCTCCCGGTCCGGGCGGCGCGCCGCTCAACATGTCGATTGAGGTCCGCCAGGTCATGAGCGCTCCTCCCGAAGACCTGCTCTGATGCCCACCCCGGAGGCCGGCCCCCGGCGCCTGCTGCGGGACCTCGCGCCGCAGGTGCTGGGCGCGCTCGTCCGGCGGTTCCGGGACTTCGCCGCCTCCGAGGATGGGGGCCAGGAGGCGTGCCCGAGAAGCCTTGCGCCTGGCTCATCCAGGTGGCCGTGCGACGCTTCGCCGATCACGTGCGCGCCGAGGCGGCGCGCCACCGCCGCGAGGCGATGGTGGTGAGCCTGGTGCCCCCCGAGGATCAGCTGGCCCTCGCCGCCGACGAGGAGGCAGCCACTTCCCGGGACGACGCGCTCGACCTCCTGTTCATGTGCTGCCACCCGGCGCTCTCGCCGCCGTCGCGGCTCTACGGCCTGCTGCTGCGCATGACCGACAATCCCATGGTGATGCTCGACCACGCCATCGCCAAGGCCATGGTCCACGGTCCGGCCGCCGGGAACCAGCGCCTCGACGCGCTCGCGGGGGACGCCCGCCTCGCGAAACACCACCGCCTGGACGCGGTGCGCGCCCACCTGCTGGAGCGGGCGGGCGACCGCCCGGGCGCCATCGCCCTCTACCGGCGCGCCGCTGAGCGGACGGCGAGCACGCCGGAGCGGAACTACCTCCTGACGCACGCGGCCAGGCTGGGCGAGGGCGGGTGACCCTCTTGGGCCCGGGACGATGCTCGGAGTTGACCTAAAGTACGGGATGGGGCCCACTCGGTCGGTTGCATCCAGCTGCAAGCGGCAGGCGCTGCGATCGTCGCGGCACCGCAGAGGGGAGAATCCACCATGACGGCCCAGGGCAGGCCCACACCTTCGATCGCCGCGATGGTCGAGGGCTACGTGAAGGCGTTCGACGAGAACGATCTCGATCGCGTGATGACCCACTTCGCGGACGACGCGGTGTACCACCCCCCTGCGGGCGACGAGCGGATGGGCCTCGCGGCGATCCGCCGGGAGCTCGAGCCCCAGTTCCGGGGCGTCTACGGCGCGATGCGCTTCGACGAGCTGGACCGCCTCGTCGACGAGACGTCTCGCAAGGCGCTCACTCGATGGATCTGCCGGCACGATCTCACCCACGCCAGGCCCACGACGCTGGCGCTCAAGATCGAGCGGGTCGTCGTGGGCGCCCTCGTCGGTACCCGATTCGGCTGGGAAGGCGTCGACGTCTTTCACTTCGACGCCGGCGGCAAGATCAAAGCGCTGTTCAGCTACGGAACCTGGGCGCGCCGTCCCCGACTCCGCAAGGAGCTGGGCGTCCCTCTGCCCCCGATGCCTCGGCCGCATCAGGCAGGATGACGGCCTCGGCGCGTGTTGGCGGCCTACCGGGGCACCTTCGCCGCGCCCAGGTGGCGAACGGGGGAGGCCGCCGGCCCGCGGCTCGGATCGGCTCGTCTACCGTAGATGGGCCACCCAGTCGGCGAACTCGCGCTCCAGGTCCTCGACCGACCAGCGGGCCTCGCGGTCGAGGGCCTTCTCGAAGGGCTCCCCGTCCAGCGTTCGCCGCACCACGGCCAGGAGCGTTTCCCGCCCGGCCTTCCTCTCGACGAAGAGCACCGCCGCGTAGCAGTGCAGGTACTGCTCCCGCGCGAGGCCGCGGACCGGCAGCGGCGTGAGCCGCCGTTCGCGCCCGGCGTATTTCAGCTCCTCCACCTGGTTGGGCGCCAGGTCCGAGAGCCCCTTGCGCTGCCAGGCGACGCGCTCGGCCAGCCCCTCGTTGACCCAGGTGGGGAGGCGCCAGGCGGTCCCCTGGGAGTCGAGCACGGCGTGGACCATCTCGTGGGCCATGCCGCCGGCGAAGCGGTCGTCGAGCCGGTTGCCGCCGTTGACGTGGATCTCGCCCCGGGAGTAGTGGGCGCCGCGGTTCCAGGCGGCACCGGTCCCGAAGGCGCTCTCGTATCCGGCGCGGGAGTGCACCCGGACCTTCACCGCCCGCTGCGTGGAGAGGCCGGTCTCGGCCTGGGCCAGCCGCCAGGCCTCGTCCACGATTCCCGCCAGCAGCCGCTGGTAGTTCTCGCGGTCGTGCTCGAAGGCCAGGTCCTGGTCCCAGGCGATCTCCGGCGGCGGGCCGGCCACCGCGGCGCCGGGGCCGGCGAGGGCCAGGAGCAGGAGGGCGGCCTGGGTCGCGCGCATCGGAGCGGGGCTCCGGGCGAGGATACACCTTCGGTCTCGGGAGCGCGGGCTCGGGCCCCGGCGAGAGACCCGAGGACCAGGTCTCGCCCCGCCCTTCCCGTGCGTGCATGGCACGGCCCGGCTAGACAGCGGGCGGGTGGGCGTCGGCATCCAACACGGAGGAGGGACCCACATGCGTCTCTCGAGAATCGTGACGGCCGGCCTGATGGCGCCGGCACTGGCCCTGGGCGGGGCGACCGCCGCCCGGGCGCAGACGGCGGACATGACGTTCTTCGTGACCAGCGCCGGCAAGGGGAACGGCGCCAACCTCGGCGGGCTCGAGGGCGCCGACGCCCACTGCGCCGCGCTCGCCAAGGCCGCCGGCTCGAAGCGGACCGGTTGGCGCGCCTACCTCTCCACCACCGCCCCGGGCGGCGAGGCCGGGGTCAACGCCAGGGACCGCATCGGCAAGGGACCGTGGCGGAACGCCAGGGGCGTGGTGGTCGCCAAGAGCGTCGAGGATCTGCACTCGGCGTCCAACAACGTCAACAAGCAGACGGCACTGACCGAGAAGGGCGAGACCGTGAGCGGTCGGGGCGACCCGGTCAACATGCACGACATCCTCACCGGCTCGGATCCGGATGGAAACTACTCCACCGCCGGCGGCGACACCACCTGCGCCAACTGGACCAGCGGCGGCGAGGGCTCGGCCATCGTCGGGCACCACGATCGAATGGGCCTGAAGGAGACGCGCCACATGAAGTCGTGGAACTCGTCTCACGGCACGCCCGGCTGCAGCCCGGAGGCGCTGATGCGCGTCGGCGGCGCCGGCCTCCTGCACTGCTTCGCCACCGACTGACGGGCTCCGTCCCTCGACCGGCCGCCGAGACGGCTGGCCCGGCTCCGCTCCTGCGCCCGCCCGGCCCGGTGGTTATGGACGCCAGCGGCGGACCACCCCGTGCGCGCCGACGCGCTCATCTCCCAGGCTCCCCCGTACCCTCGGCGGATCGTGTGCCTCACCGAGGAGACCACCGAGACGCTCTACCGCATCGGCGCGGGGGACCTGGTGGTGGGCGTGTCCGGATTCACGGTCCGCCCTCCGGAGGCGCGCCGCAAGCCGCGGGTCAGCGCCTTCCTCAGCGCCGACGCGGACCGGATCGTGGCGCTCCGCCCCGACCTGGTGGTGGGCTTCTCCGACCTTCAGGCGGACATCGCCCGCGATCTCGTGGCGCGCGGGGTCCCGGTGCTGCTCACCAACCAGCGGTCGGTGGCCGAGATTCTGCAGACCATCCGGACCGTCACCGCCGCGGTGGGCCGCGCCGCCGAGGGCGAGGCGCTGGCCGGGGCGCTGGCCCGCGATCTCGAGCGGGTGGCGGAGCGTGCCGCGGACCTGCCGCGCCGGCCGCGGGTCTTCTTCGAGGAGTGGCCCGATCCGCTCATCTCCGGGATCCGCTGGGTCTCGGAACTGGTCGAGCTCGCGGGCGGCGAGGACGTGTGCGCCGAGTCCCGCGCCTCGCAGGGCGCGCGGGGACGGATCTACGA
>DASRTO010000007.1:0-5960 GCA_035655915.1 Anaeromyxobacteraceae bacterium | reverse complement strand
CCCGATGTCGCCGCGGAGCACGGCCGCCGCGCGCGGGACCCCGGCGGCGGGCTCAGCCGGTGGTCCGCCCCTTGTCCTCCAGGGCCGCCGCCTCCCCCGGCGGGAGCGGGTCCTCGCCGCGCGGCCCGCCCTGGGCGTACTCCTTGAGCCGGTACTGGATCTTGCGCACGCTGATGCCGAGGATCTCGGCCGCCCGCGAGGTGGACCCGCCCACCATCTCCAGGGTACGCAGGATGGCCTCGCGCTCGATCTCGTAGAGGGTGGCGCCGGGGATGAGCGCCCCGGTGGCCCGCTCCCGCGGCCGCGGGCCCCGCAGCGTGGGGGGCAGGTCGTCGGCGGTGAGCTCCGAGCCCTTGGCCAGCACCACCGCGCGCTCCACCACGTTCTCCAGCTCGCGGACGTTGCCGGGCCAGTCGTGCCCCAGCAGGGCGTTCAGGGTGCCCGGGGCCAGCCCCCGCACCTCCTTGCCGTAGGCCTTGGCGTACTTCTCCACGAAATGGGAGACCAGCGCCGGGATGTCGCCCTTGCGCTGCCGCAGCGGCGGCAGGGTCACCGCCACCACATTGAGCCGGTAGTAGAGGTCCTCGCGGAACTTCCCGGCCTTCACCTCGCCGGCCAGGTCGCGGTTGGTGGCGGCCACCAGGCGGACGTCCACCTTGATGGTCTGCGTGCCGCCCACCCGCTCGAACTCCTTCTGCTGCAACACCCTGAGGAGCTTGATCTGCAGCGCCGGCGAGATGTCGCCGATCTCGTCGAGGAAGAGGGTGCCGCCGTCGGCCAGCTCGAAGCGCCCCTCCTTGCGCCCGATGGCGCCGGTGAAGGCGCCCTTCTCGTGCCCGAACAGCTCCGACTCCAGCAGCGTCTCGGAGAGCGCGGCGCAGTTCACCTTGACGAACGTCTCGTCGCGGCGGGGCGACTCCTCGTGCAGCGCCTGGGCGATGAGCTCCTTCCCGGTGCCCGACTCGCCCAGGATGAGCACGGTGGCCTTGGTGGGGGCGGCCCGCTTCACCACCTCGTACACCGCCTGCAGCTCCGGGGCGTCGCCGACGATGTTGTGGAACCGGTAGCGCTCCCGCACCCGCTCGCGCAGCGTCTGGGTGTCGCGCTGCAGGCGCAGCTTCTCCAGCGCCTTCTCCAGCACCACCAGCACCGCGTTCACGTCGAGCGGCTTCACCAGGTAGTTCTCGGCGCCGGCCCGCATGGCCTCCACCGCCGCCTCGATGCTGGCGAAGGCGGTCATCATCACGAACACTGCGTCGGAGCCCTGCTCTCGCGCGCGCTTGAGCAGCGTGATCCCGTCGAGCCGCGGCATGCGCACGTCGGCCAGCACCGCGGCCGGGGCGAACGACCCGAGCAGCTGCAGTCCTTCCTCGCCGTCGGCCGCCTCGGCGACCTCGTACCCCTCCTCGGCGAGGATGGTCCGGAGGGCGACGCGAGCGTTCTGCTCGTCGTCGACGATGAGAATCCGCTCCTTCGACGTATGGGGGTCCGGCCTAGCGACCGACATGCCCACTACCCCCAATCGCCGAACGCAAAGAATGCATTCGACCGCATCTTATGCACGGTTTCGCCCTTCACTTCCAGCCTTTTCATACCAGCATCCGGCGTAACCGGGACGCATCCGCCGATGATTTCCTCAGCAGATCCCCATTGATCGGGTCAGGCGTTGCCACCCAGCTCGCGCAGCCGGCCGACCCGATCGTACGGGCGCCAGCGAAACCGGGCCCCAAGCCGCGCCGCCTCGGCTCGGCAGGCGCCCTCGGAGAGGCCGGGGAGCGCCACGAAGCTCGCCTCCACCTCGGGGATGCACCCGAGCGCGCTCCTGATGAAGGCGCGCGCCGCCTCCCAGGCGTCCTGGCCGTAGCGGCTGGGGCAGATGCGCGCGTAGGTGGCGGCGTCGGGGGCGTTGAGCGAGACCACCACCGCGTCCAGCCCCGCCGCGGCCAGCTCCCTGGGCACGTCGCGCCCCTCGCGCAGCGACGCGAGGCCGTCGGTGTCGAGCCGGATCCGCGCCGCGCCGGCCGCCTTGAGCCGGCGGACGAGGTCCAGCAGCACCTCCAGCCGGCGGGTGGGCTCGCCCAGGCCGGTGAAGACCACCTCGGAGCGCCCCGACGGCCCCAGCGCCAGGATGTCGGCCCAGACCTCGTCGGCCGAGGGCGCGCGCTCGAGGCGCAGGTCGTAGCCGCCGACCACCCAGTCCCCGTCCCGGATCTTCGGACAGAACACGCACGCCAGCGTGCAGGCGCTGGTGAGGTTCAGGTAGAGCGCGTCGCCGAGGACGTAGGCGTGGACCGGACGTCGCTCGGCCGCCTTGGGCGCGCTCACCCGGGCTTCTTAATCGGACGGCGAGGGGTGGCCACTGCACGACAGGCAGTACCGCGCCTCGGGCAGGGCCCGCAGCCGCTGCAGGCCCAGGGGTCCGCCGCAGGCCAGGCAGCTGCCGTACCGGCCGTCGGCGATGCGCCCCAGGGCGGCGTCGATCTCCCGCAGCTCCTGGCGCACGCTCTCGGAGAGCGGCTCCGGCGCCGCCTCGTAGTCGGTCCAGGCCTCGCCCAGGTCGCCCTCGTGCGACTCGGCCTGCCCGCGGCGCAGCACCTGCCGCCGCTGCAGCAACCTGTCCCTGGCTTCCGATTCGATGCCGCTCATCTCGCTTGCCTTGGCCCGCGGTCCTCGGGAGGCCTTCCTTTTTTCACGTTCCATGCCCGCTCATAACCCTAGTGGTGACGGGTAGTTACGTAAACGTTCCGTCAAGCGTCCGCGGCGTTCCACGCAGAGGTTGCGCCAGGCGCCCCACCGCGCGCGCCTTGCGCACGACCTGATCGGCCTTAAGCCGCGGGGCCGGGCGACCTCAGGAAACGCGGCGGCCGCGCCGCAGCAGCGCCGCCAGCGCGCGCAGGGCATCCACCGTGGTGAAGAGCCCGACCACCACGCCCTGGTCCACCACCACCGCGGAGCCGTACTTGTGCTCGGCCATGGCCAGCGCCACTTCGTCGAGCGGCGCGTCCGGCCGCACCGCGAAGGGCTCCCGGCTCATGGCCTCCTCGACCGTCTCCGTGGCCGGGTCGAGGCCCCGGAGCGTCTGCAGGAGGTAGAGGTCGCGCTGCGACACCAAGCCTACCAGCCGCCCGCCGTCCACCACCGGCAGGTGCCGGATTTTCCGCTCTCTCATCACCTGGTGCGCCTGCGCCAGCGTGTGTCCGCTGGAGATCACCTGCGGGCTGAGCGTCATGTGCTTCTGGACGGTCTGCCTGGCCATGTCCCCTCCCCCAGCCCGAGGATAGCAGCGCATCCGGGACCGTTCGTGATCGGCATCACGACCGGTCTCGACTTCTCCCGGGCCCCCGCGGGAGCGTGGCCGGCGCCGGGCGTCCGTCAGTGGGTCCTGGGTAGGCGCGCCCGGCGGTGGCAGTGGCACCGACCGGCGGAGGGCCGGGAGGCTGCGCCGGCCCGGGCCAGCTCCTCCTCGGAGACCAGGCCCAGGATGAGCCCGCCCGCCACCACCGGCAGGCAGCCGACCTCGAAGTCGGCCATGATGGCGACGGCGGCAGCGAGGCTCTGATCGGGGCGGATGGTCATGACCGGGACGCTCATGCAATCGGACACCGCCGACCCGGGCTCGGCTTCCTCCAGGTCGCACCGGCAGAGGATGCCCACCAGGGTCCCCTCGTCCAGGACCAGCAAGTGATGGGCGCCGGTCTCGTCGGCCAGCCGCCGGGCCCCTTCCGCGGCCAGGTCGGGAGGCACGGTCGCCACCGCGGTGGTCATCGCCTCCGACACCACCTGGGCCGGGTGCTCGCCGCTGGCCCGCTCCATGACCTGCCTCCTCAGGCTTCAAGTTAGGCAGGCGGCGCGCCAGGGTAAGCTGCCCCCCACGGGGTGCCCCAGCGGTTGTCTCGATGCGCCGCATGGGCTAGCTTCCGCCAGCCATGGACAAGATCTGGGTGAAGGACGTCAAGGAGGGGGAGCGCCTCAAGGGGGTCTTCCTGGTGTCCCGAAAGGCCATCCCCACTGCCAAGAGCGGCAAGACGTACCTGGCGGTGACGCTCCAGGACAAGACCGGGGAGCTGGAGGCCCGCGCCTTCGATCGAGTGGAGGAGCTGGCCCAGGGGTTCGAGGAGAAGGACTGCGTGGAGGTGGAGGGCCAGGTCGGGCAGTTCCAGGGCCGGCCCCAGCTCCGGCTCGAGTCGGCGGCCAAGGTCGACCTGGCCGCCCTCGGCGGCGACGCCGCCGACTTCGTCTGGGTCCCTCCTCCCGAGCCCAAGAAGCCGGAACGGGCGGGGTTCACCGAGGCGGAGGAGGCGCTCTGGAAGGAGCTGCTCGGCCTGGTGGAGACCATCGCCGACCACCACGTGAAGGACCTGGTCAAGGCCTTCCTCGAGGACGAGGACCTGGCGCAGCGGCTGCGACGCGCCCCGGCGGCGAAGTCGGTGCACCACGCCTATCCGGGCGGGCTGCTGGAGCACACGGTCAGCTGCATCAAGCTCTCGCACCGGCTGGCCGACCACTATCCGCAGGTGGACCGCGACCTGCTGGTGGCGGGCGCCTTCTTCCACGACCTCGGCAAGATCCGGGAGCTGTCGTACGAGCGGCAGGTGGAGTACAGCGACGAGGGGCGCCTGGTGGGCCACCTGGTGATGACCGCCCAGTGGATCCACGACAAGGCGCGGCGCCTGGGCGTGCCGCGCGACCTGGAGCAGCACGTCACGCATCTAGTGATCGCCCACCACGGCCGCACCGAGTTCGGTTCGCCCAAGCCGCCCCAGACGCTGGAGGCGCTGCTCACCCACCACGTCGACGACCTGGACAGCCGCATCAACTCCTGGGTGAACCTCATGGGGACGGCGCCGGGGACGCGCCGCTGGACCGACTCCTCCAACCTGTACGGCCACCACATCTGGCGCGGCGCCTTGCCCACCGTCCAGGCCGAGAAGAAGGGACCGCCGGCCGAGCTCATGACGCCGGTGATCTACGTCCCGCGCGAGCCCCAGAACCAGGCCGCCCGCCAGGGCCAGGCGCAGCGCAGGAAGGGGCCCCGCCCGGCGGCCGCCCCCCGGCCCGAGGCGCCGGTCGCCGAGGCCGCGGGCCCCGCGGCCAGGCCGGAGGGCACGCCCGTCCCCGAGCATCCCGAGCGCCCGGATCGCCCGCCAAGTCCCGAGCGCCCGGCCCGCCCCGAGCGCGCCGAGCGGGGCCCTCGCTTCCCCGGCGACCGCGGCCCGCGGGGCCCCGGCGACCGCCGGCCGCGGTACATGGGCCCGCGCCTGCCGGGCGACAAGGGCCCGCAGCAGCGCGCCGAGAGGAAGTCGCTCACCCACAACCCGTTCGCGGCCCTGGCCGCCAAGGTGGAGGGCGAGCCAGCCGCGGAGTCCCCGCCGACCGAGCCGGTCGCGGAGGTCCCCCCGGCCGAGCCGGCCCTCCCCCCCGCCGAGGCCACCGCCCCGCCGGCCGAGGCTCGGGCCGAGGCCGCCCCGCCCGCCCCCGAGGCGACGCCGGCCGCCCCGGCCGCGGCGCCGGAAGCCGCTCCCCCGGCCGAGGGCGGGGAACGGGCTCCCTAGCCTTCCGTGGTCCCGTTCGGCCGCATCGCGGCGATCTTCGACGCCGACGACTCGCTGCTCGACGGCAACGCCGGGACCATCTTCACCTGGTACCTGTACAGCGAGAAGGTGATGCGCCCGGAGATGCGGGCGCGCCTGCCGCGCCTCATCTACGACTACGCGCGCAAGCGCATCGGCGAGCGGGAGATGGTGGAGGTCGGCTCCACCTCGCAGGCGGGGCTGCGGGCCGACGAGGTCAAGGCCCACGCCCACCGCTGTTTCGAGCGCCACCTGCGCAAGCGCATCACCGCCGGGGCGGTGCGCCAGATCCGCAAGCACCTCCTCTCCGGCCACCTGGTGGTCCTGGCCTCGGGCTCGCCGCAGTACATCGTCGACGAGATCGGCCGACACCTGCGGGTCCACGAGGCC
>DASRTO010000006.1:0-4045 GCA_035655915.1 Anaeromyxobacteraceae bacterium | reverse complement strand
ACCGGGGGGAAGCCGTGTCGGGCCACCGCCTCCGCCACCAGCCGGGCGTGGGCCGGAGCGATGAGCGGGTCCACGAGCAGCGTCCCGGCACTCCCGGCCAGGGCCAGGCAGTTGGCGCCGTAGCTGGTGAGGGGCGTGTCGCCCCCCAGCGTGAGGACCAGCAGCCGGGCCGAGAGGGCCGTCTCCAGGAGCGCCCGGTCCATCTTCGTCAGTCGCCCGACAGCTTCATGGTCACATGCTGGCCATGTGTGATGGCCATGACTAGCCACTGACGGGCGGCTGCTCCGGCCGTCAACCGCCCTCGCGACCTGCGCCGCTTCGCACCCGCACCAGCCGGTCCGTCCCGGATTCCGCGCCCCACACCTCGCCCCTGCGCCCGAGCAGCTGGCGCACGTTCGCGCTCCGCCGGTCGCTCGGGAAGCTCGCGAACCGCTCCGTCGCGGGATCGAAGCGCACGATGGCGTTCGCGGCGAAGTCGGTGAGCCACACCCGGTCCCGCTCGTCCACGTAGACCGCGTAGGCGCGCGGCCTCTGGCCGGGGAGCTTCCAGCTCCGCCAGCCGCCAGTCGCGGGGTCGAGGACGCTCACCTGGCCGGAGCTCCACTCGCTCACCCAGACGCGGCCACGAGAGTCGGACCATACGCGGCGCGCGCCCTGCCCGCGCGTGGGTGGCTCGATCACGGTCGCCCGGCCGGTCTCGATGTCGATGCGGGCGAGGTGGCTCCCCGCGAGCGAGGCGTAGTACACCGCCCCGTCCGGCGTGGTGGCGATCCCGTACGGCCCCGAGCCGCGTGGCGCGTCCCAGACCTTCACCTCGCCGGCGGCGGGGTCGAGGCGACCGTACACCCCGCGCTGGCCGGTGAACCAGAGCTTCCCCCGGCCGTCGAAGGTGGCGGTGTTGAGGTTCGCGTACGTGCTGCCGCGGGGGAGCGGGAAGGTGCGGACGGCCTTGCTGGCGGGGTCGACCCGCACGATGGCGTTCAGGCCGCTGTCGGTCACCCAGGCCGCGCCGTCCGGCCCGACGATCACGCCGTGAGGGGCCGAGCCGTGGCCGAGCGGGATCTGCTCGACCTTGCCGCTGGCCGGATCGAGGCGCCCGAGCGCGCCCTGCTGCTGCGCCGTGTACCAGACCGTGCCGTCCGGCGCGGGCGCCACGTCGTGCGGCCCCGCGCCGGCCGGGACAGGAAAGTAGCTCACCTCCTCGGCGCGCGCGGCGAGGGCAGGGAGCAGGGCGGCGAGGGCGAGGGAGCGACGCATCGCGTCCATTCCATGGCGGCCAGCAGGGCAATCCGGGCCTCCGACCTACCTTAACGGCAACCGAGGCCAGCGTCCTATCCCTTGATGACCCCCATGGGATCGAGCCGGGCCACCAGCCGCGAGATGCCGGCGCCGTGCATGACCGCGACCACGCGGGCCACGTCCTTGTAGGCCTCGCTCATCTCCTCGCCCAGGGTCTTCCTCACCCGCGCCATGACCTCGATCCCTTTCGCCTTCAGCTCCTGGTGGATGGCGCGGCCGCGGGCGAGCTTCAGGGCGGCGTGGCGCGACAGCAGCCGGCCGGCGCCGTGGCAAGAGCTGCCGAAGGTCTCCTCCATGGCCAGCGCCGTCCCGCAGAGCACGTAGGAGTAGCGCCCCATGTCGCCGGGGATGAGCACCGGCTGCCCCACGTCTCGGTAGGCGGCGGGAACGCGCGGGTCGCCCGGCCCGAAGGCCCGGGTGGCTCCCTTGCGGTGGACCAGCACTCGCCGCGACCGGTTCCCTACTCGGTGCTCCTCGAGCTTGGCGATGTTGTGGCAGACGTCGTAGAGGAGGCGCGCCCCGAGGTCGCCCTCGGAGATTCCCATGGCGCGGCACACCGCCCGCACCGAGAGGCCCGTCATCACCTGGCGGTTGGCCCAGGCGAAGTTGGCCGCCGCCTGCATGGCGCCCAGATAGCGCCGCCCGGCCTGGCTCTCGATGGGGGCGCAGGCGAGCTGCGGGTCGGGGAGCTTCGCGTAGTCCGGCCCGTAGCGGGCCATGGTGGGCGTCAGCTCGGCCAGGGCCTCGTCGCACACCTGGTAGCCGAGGCCGCGCGACCCGGAGTGGATCTGGAGGGCGACGCGGCCGGGCAGAAGGCCGTAGGTCTCGGCCACTGCTTCGTCGTAGACCTCGGCCACCCGGTCCACCTCCAGGAAGTGGTTGCCGCTGCCGAGGGTGCCGGCCTGGTCGGCCCCGCGCTGTCGGGCCCGGTGGCTCACCGCCGAGGGGTCGGCGCCGTGGAGGCAGCCGGCCTCCTCACAATGCTCCAGGTCGTCTCCCGCCGCGCGGTAGCCGCGGGCGAAGGCCCAGGCCGCGCCCCTCGACAGCACCTGGTCCATCTCCTCGTCCGAGAGCCGGGGGATGGCGTCGCTCGAGCCCACGCCGGTGGGGATGTCGCGGAAGAGCTGGGCCACCACCTGGTGCAGCCGCGGCCGGAGCGACTCGGCGTCCAGGCGGGTGGTGACCACCCGGACGCCGCAGTTGATGTCGTAGCCCACGCCCCCCGGCGAGATGGCGCCGTCCTCGGCGTCCACTGCCGCCACCCCGCCGATGGGAAAGCCGTATCCCCAGTGGATGTCGGGCATGGCCAGCGACCAGCGCACGATGCCGGGGAGCCACGCCACGTTGGCAACCTGCTGTAGGGCCGGATCGTCGGGGGCGGGCATGCCGTCGGAGTACACCCGCCCCGGGACGCGCATCCCGCCCTCCTGCGGGATCTCCCAGACCCAGTCGCCGACCTTGCGGAGCTGCACCGCGCCTCCTTCAGATGTCTAGGACCACCTGCGCCCGCCAGCGATCGCCCTCGCGGCCGAACCGGGCCAGGTGGTAGGTGACGGCCTTCACGTCGGCCCCCTCGTGGCGCGCCGGGTCGAAGCGGCCGAAGCCGACGCGCAGTGCCGCCCCCCGCTCGTCGAGCCGCCTCACCTCCACCTCCCCGGCGATGACCCGCTCGGTGGCGAAGCGGAAGAGCAGCTCGCGCAGCACCGCCACCGCCGTCTGGGACCGATCCGCGCCGGCGGCGACCTCGAGGTCCGCCTCGCGCTCCACCGCGACCTCGCCGCCGCCGGCGAGCAGGGCCGAGAGGGCCAGGCACAGGCGCGCCAGCGCCTCCTCCGGCGTGGCCCCCTCGACGCGCAGGCCCACGTCGGCGGTGTGGGGGATCTCCTCGAATGGCTGTGGCAGCGCGTAACGCACGGCGCCTCCAATGCTCCGCCCGGGACGGCGCGGCGGCAAGCCCTCCGCCGGGGTGCGACCGCGCCGGTCTGGGGGCCCGGCCGCCCGCCGCCGGGCGGGCCGTCCGGCGCCGCTCATGCGCATGACACCTGCGTCGGTCCCAGGCGGGGGACCGGCAGGGCGGGCCCTCGTGGCCCGCTGGCGGCAGCGCCGCCGGATCGACGCGTGCGAGCCAGGCCATCAGCGGGCCCGTTCGGCCAGTGGGACGATCTCGCGCGAGGAGAGGCGTAGGAAGCGCCAGAAGAGGCCGGCTGCCACCGCGGTGAGACCGGTGCACAGGCCCCACCACAGGCCGGTGACGCCCAGGCCCAGCCCCACCCCCAGGCCCAGGGCCACCGGCAGCCCCACCGCCCAGTGCCCCACCATGTTGGCGAGGAAGGTGAAACGGGTGTCGCCGGCGCCGCGCAGCACGCCGGCGCCGACCCCCTGGATGCCGTCGGAGATCTGGAAGACGCCGGCCACCATGAGGAGCGGCGCGGCGACCGCCGCCACCTCGGGCTGGTTCGTCATGAGCCGCGCCAGCGGGGCCGGGAAGAGGAGGAAGCACAAGCCGCACAGGGACATGAAGCCGGCGCCGGCCCCGAAGGCGGTCAGACCGGCGCGCCGCGCCGCCGGGGTGTCGCGCGCCCCCACCGCCCAGCCCACCCGGACGGAGCCGGCGTGGCCGATGCCCACCGCTGCGTTGAAGGACAGGCTCGCCAGGTTGATGGCGATGGTGTTGGCGGCGGCGGCCGCAGTCCCGAGGCGGGCCACCAGCATGGCCACCAGCGCGAAGACCCACACCTCGGCCCCC
>DASRTO010000005.1:0-9007 GCA_035655915.1 Anaeromyxobacteraceae bacterium | reverse complement strand
CCTCGCGCGATCGCGCTGGTGGACGATGGCGGGACCCACGAGGTGCGCATCGTGCTGGGCGGCGCGAGCCAGCGGGTGGCCGCCTCGGCCGCCGCCGGATGAGTGTCACGCCCGCGTGAACTCACATGCCGTGGCGTGGATCCCGGGGAATGGCCGGCAGCGGCCTCTGGTGGCTCCTGCCGCTTATCGGTCTCGTGCTCATGGGCGTCATGTTCTTCGTCTGTTTCCGCGGCTTCGCCCGCGCGGGCAGGCGCCAACGCACCTCGGGCGAGCTCGCCCACCTGCAGCACGAGGTCGAGAGAGCGGCGCGCGCCGCGGCGGTGCAGTCTTTCCCGCGAGGATTGGATGACCGCCACGTACAGGGAGATGAAGGTCCGGGCCCACGTGGTGGGGATCAAGCGACTCGAGAAGTTGCGGTGGCGTGTGACCATCGACGGACGGCCCCTCTTCACGTTCTGCTCCGAAGCGCGGGCTCGCGACGCGGGGCGGCTCGAGGCGCGGCGCCTCGACTGCGCGGCGGCGGAGGCGCGGTACCTGCGCGGCGGCCAGCCCTGACGTGACCGCGTGGGGCAGCGGCGCGATCCCGAGCACCGGGTGCGTGGCGGAGCGCGACCGCTATTTCGGGCGCACCTCGACTTTGCCTTCGGTTGAGAGTAAGAGCTACGTTCCCCGTCCCGCTCCGGGACGGAGACCGCGCGGCTTTCTTGCCGTCCGTGAACACGAGAAGAGACGGGTCAAGCAACGCAATGGCTACCGGTATCGTGAAGTGGTTCAGCGACGCGAAGGGCTTCGGCTTCATCACGCAGGATGACGGCGGCGGGGACGTCTTCTGCCACCACACCGCCATCCAGGCCGAGGGCTTCCGCTCCCTGGCCGAGGGGCAGAAGGTGACGTTCGAAGTGAGCCGGGGGCCGAAGGGTCCCCAGGCCGCGAACGTGCGCCCGGCGTAACGTCCGCACTCGCCCAAGGACCGGGCCCGGCCTCTCCGAAACCGGGCTTCGTCGTTTCTGCAGACGAACGAGACCACTCGCCCCGGCGTGCCATGGCCGCTTTTCGACGGACCCACGATTGGAGAGAGATTGAGCGAAAAGGAAGCGGGCATCGAGGTGCAGGGCCGGATCGAGGAGTCGAGCGGCGGGATGTACCGCGTGAAACTCGACCAAGGGCCCGTCGTCCTCGCGTATCCCTCCGGGAAGATGAAGCGGTTCCACATCCGCATGGTCACCGGCGACCGCGTCAAGGTGGAGCTGTCGCCCTACGACCTCACCCGCGGTCGCATCACGTACCGCGACAAGTAACGACCACGTCGCGAGGCCGGGTGGGCTCGACGGCCCGCTCGTGCCGCGCGCCCGGAGCCCGGCCCGTCGCCGTGGGGCGGATGCGCGTCGCAGCCGGGGCGGTTATAGTGCCGCGCCTTGACGACCTTCGCCGACCTGAAGCTCTCTGAGAAGTCCCTCCACGCGCTCGGCCGCGCCGGGTTCGAGCACCCCACGCCCATTCAGGCACAGGCCATCCCGCCCGCGCTCGCCGGAAAGGACGTGGTGGGCGTCGCGGCGACCGGCACCGGGAAGACCGCCGCCTTCCTCCTGCCCACCCTGGAGCGGCTCGCGGCGCACCCGGGCCGCGGCCCCCGGGCGCTCGTCCTCGCGCCCACCCGCGAACTGGCCATCCAGATCCAGGAGCAGCTCGAGCGGTTCGCCGCCGGCCATCACGTGCGCGGCGCGCTCGTCATCGGCGGCGTTGGGATGGCCGCCCAGGCGCAGGCGCTCCGCGAATGCACGGTGATCGTGGCGACGCCGGGGCGGCTCGTCGATCACCTCCGGCAAGGGAACGCGCGGCTCGACGGCATCGAGGTGCTGGTCCTCGACGAGGCGGACCGGATGCTCGACATGGGCTTCCGCCCGCAGCTCACCCGCATCCTCGCCAGGGTACCGACGGCACGCCAGACGCTCTTCTTCTCGGCGACGATGGGGGACGAGGTGAGCGCCCTCGCGCGCTCGCACCTGCGCGATCCGGTGCGGGTCGAGGTGACCCGCACCGGCACGACCGCGCCGCGGGCGATCCAGCACGTGTTCCTGCCCGGGCAGCACGAGAAGATCGCCCTGCTCCTCGCCCTGCTCGACCATGACGAGCTCTCCACGCTCGTCTTCACGCGCACCAAGCGGCGCGCCGACAAGGTGGCGAAGACCCTCCAGCGCGCCGGGCACAAGGTGGCGCGGATCCACGCCGACCGCACGCAGGCGCAGCGGCGGATGGCGCTCGAGGGCTTCCGCGACGGGCAGTACCGGATCCTGGTCGCGACGGATATCGCGGCGCGCGGCATCGACGTGGCGGAGATCGGCCACGTGGTGAACTTCGATCTACCGCACGTCGCGGAGGACTACGTCCACCGCGTCGGGAGGACCGCCCGCGCCTCGGCGAGCGGGCGCGCCTCGAGCTTCGCGTCGCCGGAGGAGCTCCCGCTCCTGCGCGACATCGAGAGGCTGACGAGGGCGGAGATCCCGCGGAAGGAGGTCCCACGCGGCTCAGAGGTGTTCCAGGCGGAGCTCAAGCGCGCGGCTGCGGCACAGGCGGATTCGGGGCCCGGGGCAAAGCCGACGGGGATGAACCGGAACCGGCGGAGGGCGGCGGCGCACAATTCCCGGAGGGCGGCGGAGGGGCGGCCCGCGCACACCCACGCCGCGGAGGCTCACGCGCACGCGAGCCACGCACCGTCCGCGAACCGCCACGCGGCCCCAGGCAGCCACGCCCCGAGCGACGGAGATGCCAGGCCGAAAGCGAGGCACGTGGGGTCGTGGGGGCCCAGGCGGAGGAGGTGAGCGGCACGCTGGTCGAGCGCTGGGGGGGCGCGCGACGAGGAGAAGGGCTATGGGTGGGATCGTGCCAGAGGTCTTCGCCAAGCGAGCGAACGGACTGACCGCTGCAGTAGCATCGTCCAATCGAGGGTTCTATGGAAGTTGAGCCTTGCAGGCTTTGCGGCGGCGACGGGCGAATCGACAATGCTCTCGGTCACAGCACGGCAACCTGTCCTAGCTGTCATGGTTCGGGTCGCCGCGCCGAGACATCCCCCGGCTTCCACGACGTAACCAAGACGAAGCCGTCGCACTATCGCCCGGCCACCGTGGCGCCCGCGGGACCGAAGGCCCCGATGACCGCGGAGGGCGCGCAGCTCGCGGGGGAGGTGAACGCTTGCGCAACCCTGGGGGCGGACGCGAAGACGCGGCTCATCGCCGAGATCGTGAACCACGAGAGCACGCACGGGCGCTGCACCAAGACCTTCATCAAGAAGGTCCGCAAACAGACCCGGCCGCAGCGACCGTGAAGCCACGAGCTCGCGAACCACGCGATCCAGTTTGGTACCGCGGCGTGCCACTGCGCCCTCCATGGTGATGGCTTGGTACACCTGGTACACCGAAGCGGTCGGCATCCGGTCGCACGGCCGTCGCAAACGGGCGCACCCCTGTTGCTGAGGGTTCGTTTCCCCGGGGGGAGGTGTCGCACCGTGCCATGCCCCGACCGGGGTGGGGAGGGCTGGCTGCCCGGCCTCGTCACGGACGGTGACGACCGAAGGGTCGCGCCCGGACTACGCGTCTCGGCGGTGGGTGGTGCGCCTGGTGCAGTCCATCGTCCCCTACTCGCCTTCGTCGTCCTCAGTCGGCCCGGGCCCGCCAGCCGAACCTTCGTCTTGTCGGGGACTTAGGGGCCTCATCAGGATCGTTCACGGGTGGTTGATTACACTCATCGTCTCGATTCGATTCCCGGCGCCTCCACCACTCAACCCCGCCGGCTTGAGCTTGGTGGGCGACCCGGCGGCCCGATTGACACGCCCAACTGCGGGTTGAGTGTCCTATCCGCGACGGGAGCGCCGTCACCGCCAGGAAACGCACCCCGTTGGGTCCGTTCTTGATCCCCATCAAGAACCCCGACGCACCCCCTTGTCTTGGAGATCGCGGGGAGCGCACCCTCCGCCAAACGGGGGCCAGCTCGCTTCCAGGCGCCGGATTGCCCATCACGCGCGGGCATCGCACCTGCGCTCCCCTTCCGCTGGAGTCGAGCAAGCATTGAAGGAGGTCCTGCCATGGCCCAGACCCGCTTCCTCGCCGTCGTCCGCGTCGCTGCGCTCGCAGCGGCCCTCGTCCCTCCCGCGCTCGCGAGGGGCAAAGGAGAGATGCCGATCACCACCTCGTCGAAGGAGGCACGCGCGGCCTTCATCGAGGGTCGCGATCACTTCCAGAACTCGGAACTCGAGGCTGCCGCGCCCCTCCTCGACAAGGCCATCGCCAAGGACCCCGGCTTCGCCCTGGCCTACGCGTACCGCGCCTTCGCGGGCGGCGGCTACCCCGTCATGCGGCGGAACGTGGACCAGGCGGCCGCCCTCGCCGACAAGGTTTCGCCCGGCGAGAAGCACTACATCCTCGCCAGGCGGGCCTGGGCCGACCACGATATCGCCGCCCTTGCGAGCGAGACCGACGCCCTCTTGGCGCTCCACCCGTCGGACAAGAACCTCCTCCTCTTTGCGGGCAGCGTGCGCCTCTTCAGCCTCGCCGACCCCAAGGGAGCCGCCCAGCGCTTCCAGAAGGCGATCGAGTTCGACGGCCGCTATGCCGCTGCCTACAACATGCTCGCCTACGCGCAGATGCAACTTGGGGATCTCGCCGGCGCCGAGCGCTCCTTCAAGCGATACATCGAGCTGCGCCCGGGCTTCCCGAACCCCTACGACTCGTACGCCGAGCTGCTCATGAAGATGGGGCGGTTCGACGAGTCGATCGCCCAGTACGAGAAGGCGCTCGCCAAGGCTCCCGGCTTCGTGAGCGCGCTCGCCGGCATCGGCAACGACCAGACGTTCAAGGGCGAGCATGCCAAGGCGCGCGACACCTACCAGCGGATGCTGGACGCCGCCGCGAACCCGTCCATGAAGCTCGAGGCGCTCAGCCTGCGCGCCGCGTCGTTCTTGCACGAGGGCCGGGTGGACGACGCCATTGCCTCCATCGACCAGCGCCTGGTACTCGCCGAGAAGGAAGGCCTCACGCCCGCGGCGATCCAGTCGGACCTGCTCGCGGCGCTCGTCCTCCACGATGCGGGGCGGATCCCGCAGGCGTCGCGGCGGCTCGAGGCCGCGTCGCGTCGCAACGCCGCCTCGTCGCTCCCCGCGCCACTGCGAGAGGCGTTCGCGAACGAGATCGCCTTGGGGCGCGGATTCGACTTCGTCGCCATCGGCGAGCGCGACGCCGCCGTGGCTCTGGCGGAGAAGGTGCGCGCGAGCGCCGAGGCACGCCAGGACGCCGCCCAGCTGAAGAGGGTGGAGGGCCTGCTCGGCGTCTGCGAGCTCGAGGCGGACCGCCCGGATGCCGCCCTCGCCCACCTCGAGCGGGCCGACCTCGAGAACCCCTGGTTCGGCTTCCAGCGCGCCGTCGCGCTGGAGCGCAAGGGGGACGCCGAGGCGGCGAGACGGGCCTACGCCCGGATCGCGGACTGGAACCAGAATGGAGTCCCCTACGCCCTCGTGCGTGGTCGCGCGCTCGCGAAGGCTCGCCCAAGGGGCTGAGCGAAGGGTGGATCCGCCGCGGAAGCCTCGGCGCTTCCAGGCCGGACAACTGAGCTGCAGCGGCATTCGTTACACCGCCAGCGGGGTGCCACCGCCCGGCAGGTGACCATCCGCGACCCTCACAGGAAGCGTCTTTACTCTTCGTCTCGCGCGAACCGAAGCTCCTGCTGAACGTTGCTTGGAGGCCAGGATGACTCGCGGGCTCGGACTCGTTCTGGCCGTTGCCCTGCGCTTGCGCCATGCCCGTGCTACCGGCGACGGGATCGCCCTGGAGTCATCCAGCGGGGCGCATCGGCGTCTCGACGCGACCGTTCGCTTCCTCGGCGACAGCCGGCAGCGCCGCGAATGTCACCAGCAAAGTGGCTGGGAGCTTGCGCATGGGTCGAATTCTCCCGTGGGTGCCACGGGCGTAGGCCAGCGGGAGAGTCCAGACAAGCCTGCGGTGCGCAGGCCACTGGCCAGGCCTGTGGCTGATTCGGTTGCCGTGACGCACGTTAGCAGACCCAGACTGCGGGGTGAGCGATTCTGGCGTCGCCGCGACGGCGTGGCTCAGAGGCGATCCTGGTTCTCCGTCAGCGACGCGTACCGCCGGCCCATTGCGTCCAGCACACGTGCCTCCACCCGGATCGCGCTCGAGACTCGAACGTGAGCCGACCGGCGAGTCGAGCGCGTGATCGAGCGTCGTTGCGCCCCGAGTACTCCGGGCCCGGCCCGCGCGCGTTCCCGCAGCACGAGGAGTCAGATCGACTCGTGGTCTATCTCGCACCCTGGGAAGCGCTCAAGTAGCGATCTCACTCCGCTCCTCGTGACCTTCGTTCCCCAGAGGACTACCCGCTTCAGGTTCCTCGACCCATGGAGGTGCGAGAGGCCCGCGTCCGTGATGCGATCGTTCCACAGGAGGACCGTCTCCAGATCGGGAAACGCCTTCAGATGCCGGAGTCCGGCATCAGAGATGGCCGTGTCCGCCAGATACAGGTGCTTGAGGTTGACGAGCGGTGCCAGGAGGGCCAGGCCGTCGTCCGTCACCATGGTCCCCTCGAGATCCAGCGTCTCCAGCGTCTCCAGGCGCGCGAGGTCGGGAAGGCCCTCGTCCGAGATGGCCGTGTCGTCGAGGTGAAGCTCCTTCAGCCTCGTCAGCGCCCTGAGCCGACGCAGGCCGGCGTCCGACACGCGAGTGGACGCCAGGGAGAGGAATTCCAGGCTGTCGAGGGCCGACAGGATCCTCAGGTCCTCGTCGTTCACGTCCTTCTGGAAGAGATCGAGGACCTTCAGGCCGCGCAGGTCGCCCGGGGACAGATTCATTCCTCTGCGCGAAAGCACTTCCCGGACGTCGACCAGCGTGTGCCTCATCACCCTACCGTGCCGGCAGCCTAACGAGGGCGAGGCGGGGAAGTCCAACCCATACGCCTGCATCGCAGGAGCCCTCCGGGAGCCGGTGGTTCCCAGAAGGGTATCCTGCGGCGCAGGTGCCGGCGGGGTTCGGCCGATCCGGGCAGCGCGTCGCGAAGACGCCGAACAGCGGACTCGCAGGGCGGGCGCGGGGGGGCGATCCCCCCCGTCACTCCCACTTGCCCCCAGACGGCCACGCCGGGGGCTCGATCCCGAACTGCCGGGCTTACTCGGCGTTGAGCCGTTGCCAGCCCTCGAACCGCAGGGCGGCTGCGCCCACCATCCGTCCGATGGGCTCGCCGGCGAGGAACCACCCCAGCTGTACTCGAGGAGTCGCGGAGGCTCGGCGCGCCGCACCGTCGTCTCCGAGACCTGCGGCGCCGGGTCGTCCTCGAGGCCGCGCGGCTCCCCTCTGCCTCCGGATTGCGTGCGCTCACCTGGGCCACGCTCCTCGGCCTGCTTGCCGCGACCGGCCTCCGGCTCGGCGAGGCGCTCGCCCTCGATCGCGACGACGTGGATCTGCGCGCCGGGGTCCTCGCCATTCGACGCACGAAATTCGGCAAGTCCCGTTTCGTTCCCGTCCATGAGTCCACGCGGAGGGCTCTGCAGCGCTACACCCGGGGAAGAGACCTCCGCCTTCCCCGCCCTTCGACCGCGGCCTTCTTCGTCGCGGAGCGCGGCAAGACCCTGGAGGCTCTCGGCAGCTCGGCGGCGTGGCTCACCCGGGACGCCGTCCGTCAGGGCCCGCGCGACACCGGCGCTGGCGGCAGTGGCTGGCCGCCGGGACCGGCCGCGAAGGTCAGCGGCGAGATGGCTTCCTGCTGGCCGACGCCGGGCTTGCTCCAGTCGCACACGCCGCCGGGGAAGGCTGCGTTCAGCCGGGCGAGCTGCGCCGGGCTGAACGTGACCGGTCCGTAGTCGGCTGGGTCCAGCGGCTTGAGCTGGCACTTCAGGATGTTCTCGGCCAGCGGCCCGCCGGCGACCTGGCGCGGCGAAGCGTGCTTCTGGAGCCTGGGGTCGGCATCGCACAGGGCCATGTCGGTGACCGGGGTCGAGAAGGTGGCATCGCCGGTCAGGTAGCATTGGTCGATCGCGTTCGCGGGCTTCGCCGCGATCACCTGCGCCTGGGTGCGAACGGCGTTCAGCGTCGCCTTCGGAGCGCTGACCGTGAGGGCCGACAGCCAATCGTCCATGGTCAGGAGCGACTGAAGCGTCACCGCCGCGACCTGGGCCGGCGTGGCGGGCAAGAGCCCCGTTCCGTAGCGCCACATGACCTGGTTGCCGTGGTTTCCGCCATTGGCCGCGTCGATGCGGGCTCGCTCCGAGAAGCTGCGCCAGATGTAGTGGATTCCCTGCTCGTCGTAGCCGCGCGAATCGATGATCGGGAGCTTGCCCAGGTTCGTGCCGCTGGCCACGATCCCGGCCCGGTAGGCGATGTCCAGGGCCGGCCGGTCGGCCGTGCTGCGGGCCGCCGTGCGGTTCGAGTCGGCGTCGGTACCGCCGATCCTCTCGTTCAGGGTGACGAATTCCTCGGCCGTGATCGCGCCTGCCAGCAGCGCCTTCAGCCCGTACTGGATGCCGACGTTGTCGCCGGTCTGCATGGCCCGCGCACTGCCCGGAGGGATGCCGGCGGTCGTGCCCCAGACCGCGGTGGCGAGATCGGGGTCGCCGCAACGCGTGCCGCCCGGATTGGCGACCGGGTCGTAGACCAGCGCGGCGGGGAGGCGACAGTTGTTGCGCGGCGCGCCGACCGGCGCCACGGCACCGGTCGTCTGGTTGACGACGAGCGTCGGAACGTAGTTGCCCGGCTTGTTGTTGAACCCGAAGGAGTTGTTCCAGGACTGGCAACCCACGTGATCGAGATGGCCGTTGATCGCCGTCTTCTTCGCGTTGATCTGTGCCTGGGTCAGGCCGGCCATGAGCGCGGTCCACTCCGGGCCGGCGTAGAAGTTCACCAACAGCACGCAGTCGAGAACCTCGAGGCCGGTGGTGATGGAGTCCGGATAGTCGCAGCTCGGCTGGATGCCGTCGAGCAGGCCCGGGAACGTGGAGGCCACGGTGTTCTGCTGGATC
>DASRTO010000004.1:0-3560 GCA_035655915.1 Anaeromyxobacteraceae bacterium | reverse complement strand
CGTAGACGTCCGCCACCTCGTCGATGCGCTTCTGCGTCGGCTTCCCGGCGCCGTGGCCGGTCCGGGTCTCGACGCGGGCCAGGACCGGCGCGCTCCCGGCCTGGTTCGCCTGCAGCGCGGCGATGAACTTGAAGGAGTGAGGGAGCAGAATGCTCCGGTGGCGGCACGAGCGCCCCTTCCGCGCCGCCGCCCGCCGGTCTACCCTGCCTCCACCCGACACGCGGAGGCACCCGGCATGGTGGAGCGCATCGGCATCTCGCTGGAGGACGAGCTGCTGGTCCTCTTCGACCGGCTCATCGCCGAGAAGGGGTACGCGAGCCGCTCCGAGGCGGTGCGCGACCTCATCCGCGAGGCGCTGGTGCAGCGGGAGTGGTCGCGCGCCGCCGGCCGCGAGGAGCGGGTGGCGGTGGTGGCCCTGGTCTACGACCACGACTCCTCCAGCCTGGCCCAGAAGCTGGCCCACATCCAGCACGAGAACCACCGCGCGGTGGTGTCGGCGCTGCACGTCCACCTCGATCCCCACAACTGCCTGGAGGTGCTGGTGCTGCGCGGCCGCGCCGCCGAGGTGATCCGCATGGGCGAGGGACTCGTCTCCACCAAGGGCGTGAAGTACGGCAAGGTCGTGCCGGCCACCACCGGGCAGGACCTGCGTTGAGCCGAGCGCGGGCCGAGGTCGGCCGGCGCCGGGGCGCCGCGGATCGAGCCCACACGAATCCGGAAAACGTGCTACCGTCGCGCCTCGAACGGAGGAAGCCGGCATGAGGAGGCTCGCGGCCGCGCTGGCCCTGCTCGCCGCTCCGGTGGCGCCGCGGGCGCACGAGCTGGTCCACCAGGTGGAGCGGGGCCGGGCGGTGGCGGTGCGGGTCTCGAGCCCGGGCGGCCGCCCTCTGGCGGACATGCCCTGGGAGGTGTACTCGCCCGCCAGGCCCGGGACCCCCTGGCAGCGGGGGCGCACCGACCGGGCGGGCTGGCTGGCCTTCGTGCCCGACGGCGGCGGGGCCTGGCGCGTCCGGGTGGTGGACCCAAGCGGACACGGGCTGGTCCTGGACGTCGAGGCCGCCCCGCCCCCGGTCCCGGAGCCGCCGGCCGGGGCCTCCGCCGCGTCCGTCGCCCCCGCACCCGCCCCGGTCGCCCCGGCTCCCGCCGACCCCGGCCCGGCGGCCTGGGCGCTGCGGCCCTTGCTGGGCGTCGCCGCGGTCGGCGCGGTCTTCGCCGTCCTGGTCGCCATGCGCCGCCGCCGGGAGGCACCGTGAGGAGGGCGCCCACCCAGTGGCGCTGAGCGGATGCACGTCCCGGACGGTTTCCTCTCCCCGCAGATCACGCTCCCGGCCTGGGTCGCCGCGGCGCCGCTGTGGGCCTGGGCGGCGCGCCGCCAGTTCGGCCGGACCCCGGTGGAGGCGCTCCCGGTCATGGGGTCGCTCACCGCCCTGGCCTTCGTTGTCCAGGCGCTCGCCTTCCCGGTGCCGGGCGGGACCACCGCCCACGTCTCGGGCGTGATGCTCCTGGCCCTGCTGTACCACCCGCTCACCGCCTTCGCCTGCGAGTCGCTGGTGCTGCTGCTCCAGGCGCTGCTCCTCGGGGCCGGGGGCGTCACCACCCTGGGCGTGAACGCCCTGGCCCTGGGGCTCCTCGGCCCGGGGGCCGGCTGGCTGGCCTGGCAGGCGCTGCGCCGGCGGCACGAGCGCGCCGCCGCCTTCGCCGCCGCCTGGGTCGCCACCCAGGCGTCGGCCCTGGCCGTGGCCGGCGTGCTGGGCCTCCAGCACGCGCTCTCGGCGCGGTACTTCCCGGTCCCCTTCCCGGTGTCGCTCGCGGCCACCATGCTCCCGAGCCTGCTGCTCACCGGCCCGCTGGAGGGAGCCTACACGCTCCTCACCCTCTCGCTGCTCCGCAAGGCGAGGCTGCATGAGCTGGCCTGAGCCCGGGCGCAGCCGCGGCCTCGCCGCCCTCTGGCTGGCCGCCGCCTTCGCGGCCTCGGCGATGGCCGATCCCGCCGTGCTCGGCGCGGCCTGGGGCGCCGCCCTCCTGCTTCTGCGCCGCGGCGCCGGCCGGCACCTGCGCCGCGCGCTGCTGCTGGCGGCACCGCTCTCGGCCGCGGCGGCGCTGGCGGCATGGCTGTGGGCGCGCCTGGCCGGCCTTCCGCTTCCCGAGCCCGAGGCTCTCGCGGCCATGGTGCTGCGGCCGCCGCTCATCGCCTTCCTGGGGCTGGCGATGCTGGCCCGCCTCGACCCCTTCCGGGCGCTCGGGGCCTGGCCCGCGGCGACGCGGCTCCTGGCCGTGGTCCTGGGCCAGGTGCACGCCCTCCGGCTCCTGTCGGAGGAGTCGGCCCTGGGGCTGCGGAGCCGGCTCCCGGCCCGGCCGCGCGTCGGCCAGGTGGTGGGCGGCGCCGGAGCCATCACCGGGGCGCTCCTCGGCCTGGCGGTGCGCAACGCTCGGGACGTCGGCGACGCGCTGCGCTCGCGGGGGGCCTGATGCCGTTCTCGCTCGAGGACGTCTCGGTGGACCTTGCCGGCCGCCCGGCGCTGCGGGAGATGAGCTTCGCGGTCCAGCCGGGAGAGCGGGTGGTGGTGCTGGGCGTGAACGGCTGCGGCAAGACCACGCTCCTGAAGCTCCTCGACGGGCTCCTCTTCCCCTCCCGGGGGCGGGTGCGCTACCGCGGCGAGCCGCTCGACGAGCGGGCGCTCGGGGACGCGGCCTTCCGGCGCCGCTTCCGCGGCGAGGTGGCCCTGCTCTTCCAGAACGTGGACGCCATGCTCTTCAACCCCACCGTGTCCGACGAGATCGCCTTCGGGCCGCGGCAGCTCGGGCTCTCCGACGTGGAGGGGAGGGTGCGGCGCTGGGCGGAGGCCTTCGGCCTGGCGCCGCTCCTCGACCACCCGCCCTTCGAGCTCTCCGGGGGCGAGAAGAAGCGGGTGGCGCTGGCGGCGCTGCTGGCCATCGACCCGCGGGTGCTGCTCCTCGACGAGGCCACCGCCAACCTCGACCCGGCCACCTCGGCCCTGCTGGTGGACCTGCTGGCCGGGATGCCCGGGCTCACGGTCGTCAGCTCGGCCCACACCCTCTCCATGGCCGAGGAGCTGGGGGACCGCGCCATCCTGCTCGCCCCCGGGCGACCGGTCCTCTTCGACGGCCCGCCGGGCGAGATCGTCCGCAGCGAGCGGCTTCTCGTGGACAGCGGACTGGCGCACTGGCACCGGCACCGCCACGGCGGCGCCGTGCACGCCCACTACCACGCCCACGACGGGTAGCGCCGAGCTCGTCCCCGCCGGGAAGCGCGGCTCCCGGCAGCCCTATGGCGCCGCCCCGGGCCGCGCCGCGCCGAACCACCGGTCCGAGAGCCAGACGTAGCTCAGCGAGAGCACGCTGGCGTTCTGCTTCACGTCCGGCACGTCCGGGTAGCGGGCGGTGCGGCGGCTGCTGTTGGCGATGAGCGCCACCGCGTGCGGGCCCACCAGGCGGAGGTAGGCGCCCAGGGTGCCGTAGGTGATGTCCTCCCAGCCCGGGAAGGCGGCCGGCCCGATGACGAACTGGCGCGAGGTGAGCTCGAGCATGGCGGTCGCCCC
>DASRTO010000003.1:0-3693 GCA_035655915.1 Anaeromyxobacteraceae bacterium | reverse complement strand
GCAGACAGGTCAGACGATCACCTGGACCTGTACCGCCCCGGCGACGGCGCAGACCCTGTCGCTGACCTCCACGGTGAGCTGGGTGGACGCCAACAACCCGACTGCCACGCTCACCTTCACGCCTGCGCCGGCCTCGGTGGCGGTGGTGACCGCCGCCACCCTGACGGGAACGATGAGCGCGCCGGCCACGGTGAGCACCAACCAGGCCTTCACCTTGACGCTGACGTTCACCAAGGGGGGGACGCCGCAGGCCAACGTGACGGCTGTGACGAGCCCGGCCGGCTGCGCGAGCCCGACGCCGGCCACGCGGACCAACGTGCTGACAGGTCAGACGATCACCTGGAGCTGCACCGCCCCGGCGACGGCGCAGACGCTGTCCCTGACATCCACCGTCAGCTGGGTGGACGCCAACAACCCGGGTGCGACGCTCACCTTCACGCCCGCGCCGGCCTCGGTGGCGGTGGTGGCCCCCCCGACCCTGACGGGAACGATGAGCGCACCGGCGACGGTGAGCACGAATCAAGGATTCACGTTGACCCTGACGTTCACCAAGGGCGGTACGGCCCAGGCGAACGTGACGGCGGTGACGAATCCGGCGGGCTGCGTGAACCCGACGCCGGCCACGCGGGCCAACGTGCAGACGGGTGAGACCATCACCTGGAGCTGCACCGCTCCGGCGACGGCGCAGACCCTGTCGCTGACCTCCACGGTGAGCTGGGTGGACGCCAACAACCCGGGCACGCCGCTCTCCTTCACTCCTGCATCGGCCTCGGTGACGGTGCAGAACCCCGCCGCGCTCACGGTGACGACGTTCGCCGCGAACCCGACGCCGGCGAACGTGGACCAGACCATCGGCGTGACGCTGACGTTGAGGAACAACGGCGGTGCGACCGCGAACGTCTCGTCCGCGAACACCTCGATCGTGCCGGCGGCGACGTCGAGCTGTACCGCCGCGAGCCCGGCGATGCCCCCGACCCAGACCATCGCCGGGGGCGCCAGCCTCACCTTCACCTGGACCTGCAGCTCGGGGAAAGCTGGGGGGTACACGTTGAACGTCTCGGTCGCCGCGACCGACGCCAATTCCGGAGCGAACGTGAGCCCGACCGTGCCCGGGATCCCGGTGACGGTCCAGACCCCCGCTGCGCTCACCGCCACCATCTCCGCGACGACGGCCAACGGCGGAGAGAACGTGACCCTGACGCTCACGGTGACGAACAGCGGTGGTGCCACCGCGAACAACGTCATCCCGGGGACGCCGATCCAGGGCGGGACCGGCGCCGCGAGCATCGCCACCGCACCGGCGGCGTCCGGCATCGCCGGGGGTCAGTCCCACCCCTTCATCTGGACCTACACGCCGACGGCGGCGGGAAGCATCACATTCACCGTGGGCGCGATCGGGACCGACGCCAACTCGGGCGCGGCCGTGACCGCCGCCGCGGTCACTAGCACCGCGGTAGCCATCGTGCCCCCGGCCGCGCTCAGCGCGAGCATCGCGGCGACCCCGGCGACGGTGAGCGTCGGGCAGACCATCACCGTGACCCTCACCGTGACCAACAGCGGCGGCACCGGCGCGGCGAGCGCGACGAACGTTGCGCCGTCGGCGCCGACCCTGGAGCCGAGCAGCGGGGCGACGTTCCTCGACGGTCCGTCTCCCGCGTCGGTCGCCACCCTCGCCGCCGGGGCGAACGCGACCTTCGCCTGGCATTACACGGCAGCGGCGGCGGGAAGCCTCATCTTCAGCGCCTCCGCGACCGGGACCGACGCCAACAACCCCAGCGTCCATCCGTCCTCCAACACCGCGACCAGCTCCTCGGTGACGGTCCAGGCCCCGGCCGCGCTCACTGCCACCAGCATTCTGGCGACGCCGGGCACGGGGAGCGTCACCTTGACGCTCACCGTGGCGAACAGCGGCGGTGCCGCCGCCAACAACGTAGGCCCCGCCACGGGCATGCCGACCGTGACCGGAACCGGTGCCGTGACCCTCGCGACGGCGCCGACACCATTCGACCTCGGCGGAGGGGCAGCCAACACCCTCACGTGGATCTACACGGTCACCACGGCGGGGACCCTGACTTTCGGTGCCGCGGCGACCGGGACGGACGCCAACAGCGGCGCTGCGGTGACCTCGAACATCCTGACCACGCCCGAGGTGGCGGTCACCACCTTTGCGGCGCCGCAGGCTCTCGTCGCCACGCCAGACACCGGCGAGGCCGTCCTCGTCGCCACCGACCCATTCGGCGACGGGACGGCCGCTGCCCTCGTGAACGCCTACCAGGGCGCCGTCTGGGTCGGGCCCAGCCGCGACGGGCAGAAGCTCGCGTGCCTCGACCCATCGGGCAGCGCCGCTCCGTCGAGCGTCGGCTTCGCGCTCGGGGTCGACCCGGGCCCGACCCCCGCCTCGAACGCGGCCTGGCCAGCGGATGCGCCAGCGAGCACGCTGGGCGCGCCCGGTTGCACGGCCGGCACCGTCGGCTGTGGCCCCGACGACGAGGCCGGCGGCGGCCTGGTCCTGGCGGGGACCATGGGGGGTCTGGAGTGGCTCGGCCTCTCCGGCGTGAGCGCGGCAGGGTCGCGCTACCTCTACGCGACCTCCTCCTTCGCGAGCCCGCTCGACGTCACCTGGGTGGACCTGCTCGCCGCCTTCGAGGCGGCCTCGGCGACGAGCTGGAGCCCGGCCCTCTCGGCCGCGCTCTTCGCACCGGGCCCGGCGGAGCGGCTCTACCTGGGCTACGCCGGCCGGGGCTCCGGCCACGGGCCGCTGCTGTTTGCGCTCCTCGCGCCACCGGGGAACCGGGGATTCGACGCCATGGCGGGCGCGGACGTGCTCGACCTCGCGGCGGTGGCGATGCCGGGAGTCGCGAGCACCGCCGACGTGCCGGGAATCACCGCGCTCGCGAGCCTCCAGGGCATCCTCTACGTCGCCCACGACGGCGGGCTGGTCCGCGCCACCACCGCCACGCCCTCGTCCGCGGCGACGGCCCAGGGCGACTGGGCGCAGGCGACGCCGAGCGCCCCTGCGTGGGACGCGAAGGAGTCGGTGCCGCTCCCCGGCACCGCCGGGCTCTCGCCGCGCGACCGGGCCGTGCCGGCCTTGGCCGCTTTCGGGACCTGCGCCGAAGGCCCGTGCGTCTTCGCCGCCCGCAACGTGCGGGGCAGCCCCGCGCAGCCAGCGGTGGTGCCCCAGCTGTGGCGGTGCAGCCCCACGAGCGGCCCGGCGCAGTGCGCTCCCGGCGACTGGTCGCTCGCCGCCCCGAACACGTCCGGCGACAGGCTCCTCACGCAGCTCGGCGACGAGACCAATGGCGCGGCGACCGTCCTCGTGGCCACGGCGAAGTGGCTCTACCTGGGCTTCGACAACGGCTCGACCGGCGTCCAGCTCTATCGCGCCGCGATCGAGCCGCGGAGCATCGCCGACTTCATGGGTCGCGGCGGCTGCGCGGCCGGAACCGCGGGCTGTCAAGGGCTCGGGGGCAACGGCTTCGGGGACTCCACGGTCACGCGCGTCTTCGACGCCAAGGCGCTGACGCTCGGCGGGACGACCTCGCTCTGGGTGGCCGCGGGAGACGGCGTCGGCCCGGTGCGCGTCTACCGCATCGACTCGCCCGATGACACGGCCACTGCCAGCGGGGAGGCCGAGCCTGGCGCCGCTACGAGGGGGGCGCCGGCACCGGTCGAGCGGACGACAGGGTGCGG
>DASRTO010000002.1:0-1555 GCA_035655915.1 Anaeromyxobacteraceae bacterium | reverse complement strand
CCCTGATGCTGAGTGAAAGTATGCGGCCCCCTTTGATCGTTGGGGACCGGCCCCAGCCCCTCGAACCGACTTTAGCATCGATCAGGCCACCGTTGTCCACTAGTACTGCTTTGTTAGTTGAACCCTGGCCCCATCTCTGTGCGTAGAAAGGGGATGAAGGCCGCCCGAATCCCTCACGCACCCAGCACCCCGCTGCCCCAACTGGCCGAGTTCCTCGCGCCCTTCCGCGTCCACTTCCAGCGGAGCGAGGGGCCGCAGGCCCTCGAGCGCTACCTCACCGGGCTGCTCACCGAGCACCCCAACAAGAACTGCGACACGATCGCCCAGGTCGTCCCCGGCACCTCCGAGCAGCGCCTCCAGGGGATGCTCACCGCGATGGCCTGGGACGAGGACGACCTGAACCGCCAGCGGGTCGAGCGGATGCTCACGCTCCCGACCGAGGGCGACGGCGTGCTGATCTTCGATGACACCGGGTTCGCCAAGCAGGGCCGCGGCTCTGTCGGTGTGGCCCGCCAGTACTCCGGCACCCTGGGCAAGACGGCCAACTGCCAGGTCGCGGTGAACTGCCACTACGCCGAGCGGACCGTCGCCTGGCCAGGGGCCACCCGGCTGTATCTCCACGAGAGCTGGGCCGGCGACCGGGAGCGGTGCCGCAAGGCCAAGGTCCCCGAGGACATTACCTTCCAGACCAAGCCGGCGATCGCCCTGGCGCTGCTGGACCGGGCCCGGACCTGGGGCGTGCCCCACGCCTGCATCGTCGCCGATGCCGATTACGGCGATAACCCGAACTTCCTCGCCGGCCTGGACCAGCGCCGCGAGCGCTACGTGGTGGCGGTCCGCCGCGACTTCGCGGTGGTCACCCGCCGCCGGCAGGCCGAGCCGGGTCAGCAGGCGGAGGCGGTGCTGGGGGCGTTGCCGGCTTCGGCCTGGCGCACCGTCCGCTGGCGGGAGGGCAGCAAGGGCTGGTTGCGGGGCCGGTTCGCGGCTCTGCGGTGCTGGCGCGTCACGTCCGACGGCCGGCGGCACCGCGGCTGGCTGATCGGCGAGCGGGAGGCCTCGGGTCAGGAGCCGCGCCGGAAGTACTCCTGGAGCAACTTCGGCCCGGGGATGCCCCTGGCCATGATGGTGGAGTACGCCCACCGGCGGCACTGGGTGGAACAGTTCCACGAGGAAGCCAAGGGGCTGTTGGGCTGGGACCAGTACCAGGGGCGGTTGTGGACGGGGTTCCACCGGCACGCCGTGACCGTGATGCTGGCGTACAGCTACCTGGTGTGGCGGGAGTGGCATCAGCGACAACAGCAGCGTCGGCGTGGTCGCCCCCGCCGGGCTTTTTCCCCCTCGGCCGGACCGACGGCGGGTGCCCCTGCCGGAGGTGCATCGCCAGGTGGTCGACTGGCTCCGGGAAGAGGCGCGGCGTGAGTGGGAAGCCCGGAGTACCATCGCTCAGTTCCGCCCGATGCTGAACTGACAAAGCAGTATTAGGGGGCCGGGCGGCCGAGGAGCTGATCTTCGGCGAGGCCACCACCGGCGCGGAGAACGACCTGGAGCGCGCCAC
>DASRTO010000001.1:0-2374 GCA_035655915.1 Anaeromyxobacteraceae bacterium | reverse complement strand
CCTGGCACCGGCCCGCGGGAGTGCCAGCCGCAGCGCCCGTCGCTCGAGCGGCAACGGGCGGCCCCGGTGGCGCAGGCACATCTCGATTGCCAGCGGGTTCCCGGTCTCGGCCAGGTAGTCGCCGAGCACGCCGTTCAGCGCCGAGAGCAGCGCCTCGCGCCTGGGACCGGGGGCGCTCTCCCCGAGCAGCGGCGCGAGCCCGGCCAGGGCGACGTCGAGGCTGGCGCCCACGAGGCGCGTCGCGTTCCGGATGCTCCCGTAGACCGGCCTGGTGGCGAGGCGGGCGGGGGTGTCGAGCGGGCGCCCCAGGATGCGCGGTCCGCCCGCGATCTCGGCGTGCATCGCCTCCACCACATCGGTCACACCCCGGGTCGCCTCGACCACGAGACGGGTCGCGCCCCGCAGGTCGTGGACGGCGTTGCGGGTCGTGCTCGGGGTTCGATGGGGCGCCGGCATCCGCGGTCACCATACTCCCGAATGGGGATGGCTGGCACCCGCCGCCGCGCGTGGCACCGACTGCCAGGCCGCACCTGGAGGACCAGGCGTCTTGCACCGGGATGGCGCGCGCCCCCCAACGGCGTCGTGGATGCCGCACCCCCGGCCAGCTAGGCTCTCGGGCGAGCGGGCAACGATGGCGAAGACGGTCGATGCGGTGATCTGCGGCGCGGGCATCGCCGGCGCGGCGGCGGCGTACCATCTGGCGGTCCGGCAGGGCCTGCGCGATCTCGCGATCGTCGACCCGCTACCGCCCCTCTCGCTGACCAGCGACAAGTCGACCGAGTGCTACCGCAACTGGTGGCCGGGGCCGGACGACACGATGGTGCGGCTCATGAACCGTTCGATCGATCTGCTCGAGGCGCTCGAGACGACCAGCGGCGGGCGCGTGCACCTCAACCGCCGCGGCTACGCCTACGTGACGGCGGACTCAGTTCGCGCAGCGAACCTGGAGCGCTCGGCGCGCCAGATCGCGGCGCTCGGTGGAGGGGACCTGCGCGTCCACCGCGGCGCCCCCGACGATCCGACGTATCCGCCACCCGCGACGGACGGTTTCGATCCGGCCCTGACCGGCGCCGACCTCCTCCTCGGCCGCGCCGGCATCCGCCAACGCTACCCCTTCCTGGCCGACGACGTCGTCGCCCTCCTCCACACACGGCGCTGCGGCTGGCTCTCGGCGCAGCAGCTCGGCATGGTCCTTCTCGAGGGCGCCCGCGAAGCGGGCGCGAGGCTCGTTCGAGGCCGGGTCGTGGCGGTCTCCACGCCGGGCGGGAAGGTATCGGGCGTCGAGATCGAGGGCGACCAGGGTAGGGAGCGGCTCGCGACCGCGTGCCTCGTCAACGCCGCCGGGCCGCATGCGCGCGAGGTGGGAGCGCTCGCCGGCGTCGACCTGCCACTCGTGAACGAGCTCCACGGGAAGGTGACCTTCGACGATTACCTGGGCATCGTGCCCCGCGACCTGCCCCTGATGATCTGGTGCGATCCGCAGGAGCTCTCTTGGAGCGAGGACGAGCGCCGGAGTCTCGCGGCGGATCCGAAGCTCGCCTGGCTCGTTGCGCCGCTTCCGGCCGGCGTGCACTTCCGGCCTGAGGGTGGGGAGGGGAGCACTAGGTTGCTGCTCCTCTGGGCCTACCACCTCGAGGCGTGCCAGCCGACCTTCCCGGCGCGCTTCGATCCCGTCTATCCGGACGTCGTCGTGCGCGGCGTGACACGCATGGTTCCCGCGCTCGGCGCCTATCTCCAGCGGGGCATGCGCAAACCATTCGTCGACGGAGGCTACTACTGCAAGACCCGGGAAAATCGCCTGCTCGTCGGACCGACCTCCGTCGGCGGCTTCCACCTTCTCTGCGGGCTCTCCGGCTACGGCATCATGGCCTCACTCGGCGCGGCGGAGGTCCTCGGCGCCTACATCGACGGGAGCCCCCTGCCGTCCTATGCGCGGGAGCTCACCCTCGCCCGATACCACGACCCCGAGTACCTCGCCCGCCTCCCCGAGATCGGCGCGGGGCAGCTGTAGGCCATCGATGCACCACAACGCGACCCCCCCCGGTCCGCAAGAATCACAAACTCGCGGCAAGATTGTGAAAGAGCCCATCCACTCGGCACCAGCTCCGCCATGAGCAGCCCCCAAATTGGTCGAGTCCACGGGTTGAAGCCGTTCGAGGCCCCCGACAGGATTCACCGCCGGGACGGGTCCGTGAGACGCGACGGCTCTGGCGACCGGCCCTGAGAAGGAGTGGGAACATGTCAGGAGATCGGTTGCGAGTCGTGGGTGCGTTCGCGCTGGCCGCCGCGGCGGCCGCGTCCGCCGGGCCGGCGCAGGCGCAGGCGACGGGCACGACCTGTCACATCGAGCAGGTGCCGATGCGCGACGGCGTGC